>JAAELY010000054.1 GCA_024226335.1 bacterium | reverse complement strand
GCCGAGCGCGCACCGATCGCGATCGGCACACTGCCCTCGCGGATGCGCCGCCACTGGTCGAAACGCTCGCCCGCCGAGAGCCCACTGTGCAAGACGGCGACGCGATCGCCGAAGCGCGCGCGGAAGCGATCCACCAGTTGATGGGTCAGTGAGATCTCCGGCACCAGGATGATCGACTGACGCTCGGATTCCAGCGCCTTCTGAGTGGCGCGCAGATACACCTCGGTCTTTCCGCTGCCCGTGATGCCGTACAGAAGGAAGGTGTCGTCCATGCGCTCGTCGATCGCGGTGACGATCTCGGCGACGGCTTCGCGCTGGTGTGGGGTCAACTCGGGAATCTCTTCGGGCGCCGTCATCGGAGACGATTGTTCGCCGCGCATCACCTCGCGTTCGTCGAAGCTGACCAGCGAATCCTCGCGCAACGCGCGCAGTGCCGCACTCGCGCGCAGAGGTGCGGGTTGGGCGAGCAACTGTTCGAAAATCTCCAGCCGTCGGGGTGCGCGGAGCAGATTTTCGCGCGCGGCCTCGACGTCGACTCCGTCGGCGATCCGGTAGACGCGCTCGGTGCGCATCTTCACACGCGGGGGCTCGGTCGCCAGTTCGCGCGAGACCCAACCCACACGCTCCAGGTGATCGAGCGCCGGCACGGCCGCGGGAAATCGCGAGCGCAGTGTCGACTCCGGCAGGGGTCGCTTGCCCAGCGCCCAGAGCACCTTGCCCAGGGTTCCGCGCGCCTCGCCGCGTTCCAGCGCGCGCCGCCCCGGAGACTCGAGCTGTACGCGCCGACCCGGACGCGGCGCCGTTCCCGGAGGAATCGCGGCGGCCAGCGCAGTGCCCGGCGGGCAGAGCGCGTCCCGGGCAGCCCGCAGAATGATCTCGATCAGCGGCGCGGGCAGGACCGGCTCGGCGTCCAGGATCTGCAGCACCGATTTGAGCTTGCGACCGCCAAACGCCAGTGGCTCGACGCCTGCCACGACCACCCCGACCAGGCGCCGGCTGCCGTAGGGAACCAGCACGCGCACGCCGGGCTCGGCCGAGGTTCCCTCGGGCAGCGCGTAGCGGAACGTCTGCTCGACGGGAACGGGGATCGCAACTTCGACGGCGCGGGCACTCACCCGATCTTTGTACTCCCCACCGAGCCTTCCGGCCAGCGACGCTTGCCGAGTCGGCTGGTTCCGACTACCTCCTCGGCATGCGCGATATCGCGGTCGTCGGCAGCCTGAATGTCGATATATCGATGGAACTGCCCCGCCTGGCCCGGCCCGGCGAGACGATCCGAGGGCAGAGCCTGGAGATCGGCCCCGGGGGCAAGGGTCTCAACCAGGCCGTGGCGGCGGCCCGCCTGGGTGGACGGGTGCACATGATCGGCTGCATTGGAGACGATGTCTTCGCCGATGTGCCGCTTGGCGCATTGCGCGAGGCCGGAATCGATACCGATCACGTGACGGCACTGGACGGTGAGCGCTGCGGCGTCGCCATGATCTGGGTGGATGCAAAGAGCGGCGAGAACATGATCGGCACGATTGGCGGCGCCAATCACCGGGTTTCGCCCGCGCACGTCGAGGATGCCGTGGCGATCTTCCGCGCTTCAGGCGTGCTTCTGGTGCAGCTCGAACTCCCGCTCGAGGCGGTCGATCGCGCCCTGGACCTGGCCGCGCAACACCGCGTCACGACCGTGCTCGATCCCGCACCAGCGCGCGAACTCGACGACGCCCTGCTGCGCAAGGTCGACGTGCTGACGCCCAATGAAAGCGAAGCCCAGGCCCTGTCGGGCATCGAAGTGGTCGACATCGAATCCGCTGCGCGGGCCGGGGCCGAGTTGCGCGAGCGAACTCAGGGCGATGTGATCGTGACGCTGGGCGAGAACGGTTGCGTGTGGAGCTACGCGACGGGCTTTGAGCACATCCCGGCTCCACGGGTTCGAGCGGTCGACACCACGGGCGCGGGCGATGCCTTCAACGGCGGTCTGGCGCTGGGCCTGGCGCGCGGCGAAAACCTGGGCAGTGCGTTGCATCTCGCGCTGCGTGCGGGTTCGGCCGCCACGCTGGCGCGCGGAGCGGCCGCGGCCATGCCTCGACCCGAAGACCTGAATCACCTGCCGGGCTGAAAATCAGGAGAACTGACCGGAGACGAAGCGACTGATCAGCCGGTTCACGCGCGGTGCCAGCTCGGCGACCACCAGGTGTCCGGCTTCTGGAATCGGCACCAGGTGGGAGTCGGGAATGCCATCGGCGAGTTCCCGAGCCTGCGAGACAGGAGTCAGGATGTCCTGCTCCCCGCAGACCACCAGCGTAGGCGCCTGGATACTCTCCAGGCGCTCCAGTGCATCGTGCTGAATACAAGCCTGAGCCTGACGCGCGTAGACCTTGTCGTCGAGATGCGTTTCCTCGATGAAGTGGCGCCGGAGACGGTCGATCAGATCCGTCTGTTCCATGGTGGTGTTCGAGACCGTCCAGCACAGCAGGTTCTTGACGCGCAGCTCGGCCGGAACACCGAACTCGGCCATGCTCTTCCACAGATCGAGGATCGCCCGGCGGCGCGCGTCGGGCCGGGCATACGTACCGATCAGGATCAGATGATCGACGCGATCCGGATGCGCGATCGCGAGTTCCTGGGCGACCATCCCACCGAGAAAGCCCCCCATCACGTGGGCCTTGGCGATGCCCAGTTCGTCGAGCACCGAGAGCGCGTCCTCGGCCAGGTCGGCGGTCGAAAAATCCCCACCGGGATCGCCCGATCGACCCGCACCGCGATTGTCCAAGATCACACAGGGGCGTTCCTTGGAAAGCTCGGGAACCGTGACCACATTCCAGCCCTGACAGGTTCCGCCGAGCCCCATGATCATCAGCAACGGAGTGGCAGCGCCATCGCCGTGCTTTTCGTAGTAGATGGGGAATCCGCGTTTTTCGGTGGTCGGCATTCGCGGGATTCTACTCCTCGGCTCAAATTGATGCCAAAGAGCTCCGAACGCCCCCGGAGCAGCAAATAACGAGCGTCGAAGGAAAGGGGAAAGACCCGGTCGGTCCTAGCGGCCGCCCTTGCGCAGTTCCTGAAGCACTAGCTTGGCCAGTGCTTTCAGGGTTTCGAAGACTCCCTGGCCCGACTGGGCCGCCGCTTCGAAATCCAGGATCTTGCCGTCGGGGTTGAGAACTTCGCGGAGTTCTTCGACCGAGACGGCGTTGGGCAGATCCCGTTTGTTGTACTGGATCACCCAGGGAATCTTGTTGATGTCGAAGCCCTGCTCGGTGAGGTTGGCCTTCATGTTCTCGAGTGATTCGATATTGGCTTCGAAACGCTCTTCCTGGCTATCGGCCACGAAGACCAGACCGTCGGCGCCCTTCAGGATGAGCTTGCGACTGGCGTCGTAGAACACCTGTCCGGGAACGGTGTAGAGGTGGAAGCGCGTCTTGAAACCGCGAATCTCACCGAGGGCGAGCGGCAGGAAGTCGAAGAACAGGGTTCGTTCGGTTTCCGTCGCGAGCGAAATCATCTTGCCCTTGGCGTCCGGGCTGGTCTTTTCGTAGATCGCCTTCAGATTGGTGGTCTTCCCGCAAAGGCCGGGACCGTAGTACACCAGCTTGCAGTTGATCTCACGCGCGGAATAATTGATAAACGCCATGGGTTATTCAGTCCGAGAACAAATTGTCAATGTCGTCGTCACTGATCTCGGTCAGAGGCGATGCTGGGCCGTCATCTGCGAACTCGGCTTCAGCCCTCTTGAAGACTTCGTCAAAGATCTGTGAAAGCTTTTGACCCGCGCGTCTGACGCGTAAGCGCACCAGACCCAGCGAGCTGCGGTCGTCAAAAATCACCACCAGGATCACGCGCTGCGCGACCGTGGTCATGTGCATATTGTCGCGTTCGCCCTGGTGAAAATGGATCGGGAACTCGGGCTCGCCGATAATCTTCGCCAGCCCGCACGTCGCGGCGACATTGCCCGCCACCAGCGACGCGAGAGACACGGTATCGATGCCCGTGAGTTCGCCGGACTCACCTACGAGCTGTCCGTTCTTGTCGACCAGAAAGACGGCCTTGGCGTTGGCGTCCTCGACCAGACGGTCGGTCACCTCGAGGAGCCGGTTCTGGTCTTCCTCGTAGAGAACTAATTGTGGCAGCATGGACATCCGGTCCGTTCCCCCAAACAACCGCGTATTGCGCAGTCGGAATCAACCCCGGGGCCCCGAGCTTTTCCCATCCGTCGTCCAGCGACCGACAGAGTTCTGCCGGACGTCCGTAAGACTTCGAGAATGCTCTGGAAATCCCCCCCCTGGCAGCGATGCTAGCAGAGGTCTTTCCAAGGGCACAAGAGCCGATTCGCCATGCCTGATCGGCGCTCCGGTCGGGATCTTGAGCGTCGGGGGTCTGTCTGGCAGTTGATGGGCGCGAGAGTCGCCCGCTGACGCTCAACTGCTGAACTGGCGGCGATTCTCGAGTGATTTTCTCACGGTGACCGAATCGACGTACTCCAGATCGCCGCCGATCGGCATGCCGTAGCCGATGCGCGTGACCTGCACGCCAAAGCGGCGCAGTTGCTCGGCCACGTAGAGCGCCGTGGCCTCGCCTTCCGGATTGGGATTGGTGGCGAGGATGACCTCTTCGACGTCCCCGCGTTCGACGCGCTCGATCAGGGGTTGAATGCGCAGCGCCTCCGGACCAATGCCGTCCATGGGCGAGATCGTTCCACCCAGCACGTGAAAGCGCCCGCGAAACACCCCGGAGCTTTCGATCGATGCCAGGTCCGCCGGCTCCTCGACCACGCAGATCTCGTGAGAGGAGCGCGACACGTCACTGCAGATGCCACAAGGGGACTTCGCAGTCAGATTGAAGCACTCCTCGCATAACATCACTTCGCTGCGCAGTCGCAAGATGGCGGAGCCGAGTTCTTCGGGAACGTTCGCGGGAGCCGAAAGCAGAAAATACGCGAGTCGCGTCGCCGTCTTCTCGCCGACACCCGGAAGACGTCGAAAGGCCTTGACCAGGCGCTCGATCGGACCGGGCTGGCGATCGCTCACTCGCCGCCACCCATACCCGGGAGCACGCCGTCGAGCATACCGGGAGGCATGCCCGTCAACTGTTGCATCTCCTGCTGCATCATCTCTTTCGCGCGCACCATGCCCTGATTGACCGCGGCGCGGATCAGGTCCTGCAACATCTCGACATCGCGCGGATCCACGGCCTGGGGATCGATGCGCAGGTTCACGAGTTCCATTGCACCGTTGACGGTCGCTTCGACCATTCCGCCGCCGACGGTCACGTCGACGCTCCGGTGCTTGAGCTCTTCCTGCAGGCGCTTGAGCTTTCCGCCCATCTCCTGGGCCTGTTTCATGACCTGATTCATATCGAACGGCGGCTGACTCACGACGGATCTCCACTTATAGGCGCGCGCGGTGTGCGGATTTCGCGCAGCTCCGCGTCGAGTGACTCAATCATCTGCAATACGAGAGGATGGCTCTTCGATTCCTGGCGCAGGCGTCTTTCGAACTCGGGATCGCGACGCGGAAGGGGGGGGGCAATCGGCACGGGCTCCGCGTACGTGTCCGGCGGCGGTTCCTGCGGAATCGGTATCTCTTCGATTTCGGGCTCTGCGATTTCCGCCTTTACGGCTCCGGACTCTGCGGCTCCGGACTTTGCAGTTTTGAACTCTGCGATTTCGGTAGTTGAGATTCCGGACGAAGCGCTCGCGCGAGGCGGCTCGGGCACGGCTCGGGCGCTGGGCGGCGGGTTCGCCGGCTTCGCCGATGCGGAAGCCCCGCTGCGTCGCGGGCCTGGGCCGCCGCGCCTGGGAGCACCGCCGCGCGTATCCAGACCCGCGGGATCCGAGCCACCGGACCCGCCATTCTCGAGCGCTTCGAGCCTCTGGATGAGCGAGCCCAGGGCCTGGGCACTCGGCAGGGTTGCGAGTCGCACGATCGCCATCTCGAGCACCTGCTCGGGCCGCGGTGCGAAATTCAAATCCTGGTTGCGCGAAAGCAGTACGCGGAACAGACGCTGGAGCGTCTCGGGTTCGTGAGGTCTGGCGCGGGTGCGGAGTTCTTCCAGTTCGTCGGGAGCCACGTCGATCAGCGGCTGCGAATCGTCGACGAGACGCGCCACCAGCAGGTCGCGCAACGAGGCCAGAAGATCGGCCGCCAGACGCGCCGGCTCGATCCCCTTGTCGAAGGCACGCCGCACCGCGAGCAGTGCCGCAGCGGGATCCTGTTGCAGGACCGGATCGAGGATGTCGGCCAGGATGCGTCGATCGATCAGATCGAGAATCGCCATGGCGTCCGCCTCGTCGATCTGATTGCCGAGCGCACTCGACAGACGGTCGAGCAGTGTGAGCGCGTCGCGCAGACTGCCGTCGCCCTCGCGCACGAGCGCGCGCAGAACCGACTCGGGAATCTGGATGGCGTCGGTCGTGACGATCTCGGTCAGGCGTTCGAGGACTTCGGCGGGGCCGATGCGCTTGAGGTCGAAGCGCTGCACGCGCGAGAGCACGGTCGCGGGAATCTTCTGGGGGTCGGTGGTCGCGAGCACGAACAGGCTGCCGGGCGGCGGCTCCTCGAGCGTCTTCAACAGGGCGTTGAAGGCCGCAGTCGAGAGCATATGCACCTCGTCGATCACGTAGATGCGGTGCTTGCCGGGCGCGGCGGCGTAGCGGATCGACTCGCGCACCTCGCGGACGCTGTCGACACCGGTATTGCTGGCGGCGTCGATTTCCTGCACGTCGAGCGAGGTACCGGCGGCGATCTCCTTGCACGGCGTGCACTCGCCGCAGGGTTTTTCGGTCGGTCCCTGGTCGCAGTTCAGGGCGCGCGCCAGAATGCGCGCCAGCGTCGTCTTGCCCACGCCACGCGGTCCGCACAGCAAAAGGGCATGGGGCATGCGACCCAGACGGATCGCATTGGCCAGGGCCGTGGTGACGTGCTTCTGACCGTAGACCTCGTCAAAGGTCTGCGGCCGCCAGCGTCGTGCGAGAACCTCGTAACTCATCGGGGGGCATACTCCAAGGCTGCGTCCATCTCCGTCGGTGATCGCTGGGCCGATCCGACTACCTGAAGCGAAACGCTGCCGTTGCTTCCTTCCGGACCTGGCGGATTCACGATCTCCCCACCAGCCGGGACCCAGCGATCACCGCCGGAGACGGACACGAAACTTTACCGCTCGCTCCCATCCAGGTAAAGCAGGCGCCGGAAGAGCAGTGCCGCGAGCGCCGCCCGCTCGGGCAGACTGCTCAGGATCACGAATTCCCGGTCCGTGTGGGCGAAACCACCGCGCGAGCCCATCGAATCGAGTACGGCCAGTCCGACGCCCGCCATCAGCGAGCCGTCGGTGCCTCCCCCGGCGTGGATCGCCCGTGCGGTGGGCGCGCCGAGGTCTTCGGCCACCTGCTCGTGGGCGCTGAGCAGGCGGCGCACGGCCTCTGTTTCGATCTTGGGCGGGCGGTGCAGGGTCCCCCAGATCTCGGCCCGGGTTCCCTCCACCGTCGTCTGAGAGGTGATTTCCTCGAGGCGCTCGCGCACCTGCTCGCCGAGATCGGGCGCGTCGTAGCGCACGTCGACCCAGGCCGTGGCCCGCTCGGGAACGATATTGCGCTTGGAGCCGCCGTTGGCCGTACCGATGTTCAAGGTGACGCCACGGTCGTAGTCGGTGAGCGCCTCGATGGCCAGGATCTCGTGGGCGAGTTCCCGGATTGCGCTGCGACCTTCGGCGTGCGCACTGCCGGCGTGCGAGGCACGCCCCTCCACCGTGATGAAGAACTGGCCCAGGCCGCGGCGCGAACGGACCATGGCGCCGCTCTCGCGCGAACTCTCGAAAACGAATCCGTAGTCGGCGCTGCGCGCCATTTCTTCGATGATCGGGCGCGAGGCCAGCGAACCGATTTCCTCGTCGCCGACCAGAAGCACCGTCCAGCGGATGCGCTCCAGATCGCCGCTATCGGCCAGCGCGCGCAACGTGTGCATCAGGACGACCAGCCCGCCCTTCATGTCCGACACGCCGGGACCCATCGCGCGGTCTGCGCGCCGCTCGTCGATGCGATAGCCGGTAAACGCCGAGTCGGGTTCGAAGACCGTATCGTAGTGGCCGTTGAGCAGGAGGTGGAGCGCTTCGGGATCGCTCGATCCGCGCCGCGCCAGCACGATCGGCGCGGTCTGCAGTTTGCCGCGTCCGGGATAGTCGATCTCCGGACCCGGCCGGATCTCGACTTCAAAGCCCAGGTCGACCAGGGGTTGCTCCAGTTCGCGCGAAAACTGCTCGAGTCCGGCGAGATTGAAGCTGCCCGTGTTCAGACCGACCCAATGCCGAAGCTGTGACTGCATCTCCGCGCTGCGCTCCTGCAGCGACGCGCGAATCTGCTCTTCCGGAGCATCCAGATCGGCGTAGGCGCTTCCCGTGCACAAGCCGACAAACAGCCCGACATACAGCCGGGCACTCAACCCCAGAACTCCGAAGCCCGATCTCGCGAAGGGTCTCAACTCGAACACCTCCTCAGCCACCAGCCTACGCCAAAGCGCCCGCCAAAACCGCATCGCCGCTGCGCCCGGGCACCCGCCTGCCCTGCTCAGCCCTCCGGAAGAGTGTCTGGCAGTCGGGAGGCCTCACGTCGTACACTATGCGCGCATGGCCGCTCCACGTGTTTCCGTCCCGATCTGGCTGACCGTCGGACTCGTCGCGATCACCATCTCACTCACCGTGGGCTGGCAGATCCTGGTCGCGCGGGAATCCGCGGCCTTCACGGGCGGTTTCACGGCGATCCACTGGTTTCTGATCATCCTGGGTTCGCTGTTTTTCATCGCGATCATCACGACCGTCATCCTTCAGACCGTGTGGCTGGTTCGCGAGATGCGCACCAACCAACGCCAACAGAACTTCATCGATGCGGTCACGCACGAACTGCATACGCCCCTGGCTTCACTTCAGCTCTACCTGGACACTCTGCGCCAGCGCTCGATCGACGAAGAGAAGCGCGAAGAATTCCTGGGCGTGATGAGCGAAGACCTCGACCGACTCCAACGTACGATCAACCAGATCCTGGGTGCGGCGCGTTCCGAAGTGCGACGCGTGAAGCGCAAGCAGGTCGACCTGACGCAACTCCTGGCTGAGTGCGCGGCCGACGCGCGCGAGCGCTACGGACTCGAAGAACAAGCCGTGCGTCTACATATTCCCAAAGGTGCGCAGGTGCGCGGAGACGTCGAGCAGTTGCGTTTCGCATTCCGAAACCTGATCGACAACGCGATCCGCCACGCGGGCGAGGAAACGCGTGTCGATGTGCGCGTGCGCACGTTTTCTTCGCGCAAGCTCGAGATCGAAGTCGAAGACCAGGGACTCGGGATCCCCGCCTCAGCGCTCGGTCGCATCTTTTTGCGCTTCCAGCGACTCTCGCAGGATGCGGTGCGCAATCCGCGCGGCCTGGGACTCGGTCTGTACATCGTGCGCAACGTGATGCGCTCGCACGGCGGCAATGTGCGCGCCGAAAGTGAGGGCGAAGGCCTGGGCAGCCGCTTCATCGTCACCTTGCCAGGACAGTTGAATGGACGCGCGCATCCTGCTGGTTGAAGATGAGGAGCACCTCGCCCGGGTGCTCACCTTCAACCTGGAAGCCGAGGGCTATCAGGTCGAGAGCTTCGACCGGGGCGAACCCGCCCTCGAACGCGTGGGCGAAGACCCGCCCGTCGATCTGCTACTGCTCGATATCATGCTCCCGGGCATCTCGGGCTTCGAAGTGCTCGAGCGCTTGCGCGCCAGCGAAAACCAGGTCCCGGTGCTCATGCTGACGGCGCGCGATGCGGAAGCCGACGTCGTCCAGGGTCTGGATCTGGGCGCCGACGACTATCTGACCAAGCCGTTCTCGCTGCCGGTCCTGCTGGCGCGCGTGCGCACCCTGATGCGCCGGGCCGCCCGCAGCGATGACAGCGTCGGCGAAAGCCCGTTCACGATCGGCGATGTGACGATTCACCCCGATCGCTTCGAACTGGAACGGCACGGACAACGAAGCAATCTGACGGCCAAGGAACTCGCCCTGATCTCCCTGCTCTGGGCCCGCCGCGGCAACGCCGTGAGTCGGGGAGACATCCTTCAGGAAGTCTGGGAACTACACCGGGAAACGAAGACCCGAGTGGTCGACACCTTCGTACTCCGGCTGCGAAAACTCCTGGAACCCGATCCCTCCGAACCCCGCTACCTGCTGGCCGTCCGCTCCTTCGGCTACAAACTGGTGGAGTGATCTGGCTGGTTAGGAACAGTCGGGCCACGACTCAAGCTTTTCGCCCAGCTGCAAACAACACGACGAGTGCCAGAGCCATCCCACTGGCGAAAGCCATCGGGAAGGACCAGCTGGTGAGCCAGATCGAGGGCAGGTAGCCGGCGAGCAGGGCCAGGACGGCGACGGTCAGTGCGTAGGGGAGTTGGGTACGCACGTGGTCGATGTGGTCGCTTCCGCTTGCGATCGAGGAGAGTACAGTCGTGTCGGAGATCGGTGAGCAGTGGTCTCCGAAGATCGAGCCTTCCAGGACCGCTCCGATGCAGATCGTGACCATGCCGAGTGAACCGAGGGCGTGCTGCTCGCCGGCTGCGGCGGCCAATGCGACCACATTGGGGAGCAGGATCGACATGGTTCCCCAGGACGTTCCAGTCGAGAAGGCGACCACACAGGCGACAAAGAACAGCAGGACGGGAATCAGTCCGGGTGCGACGTTTCCCGAGGTGAGTGCGACCAGATAGTCCGCGGTGCCGATTTCGACGCAGACGGCTCCGATCATCCAGGCCAGGAACAGGATCGCGATCGCGAAGCCCAGCGCGCTGGTGCTCGAAAGCGCGGCGGCGCGGATTTCGCCCCAGGCCAGATGGGGGCCCGGTGTCGTCAGGCCGCGGGCCGCGAAGGCTGTGGCGGTCGCGGCAATTCCGAAGATCAAGCCGTGCGCGGCGTAGCTCGCCAGCCCCTCCGGTAGCAAAACCGAGAGCCGGGTTTCGAGAGCCCCCGCCCCGAGCGCGGCAGCCAGTACAGCGAGCGCGACCGACACACGCAGAACGCGACTGCCCACCAGGCAGGCGCCGACCACGAGCGCGACACTGGCCGCGCGAAACAGCGGACCGGCTCCTCCTCCGGCAAAGAGAATCTGCGTCCAGCCCTCGAGTGTGGCGAGTTGGCCGGGCTCGCTGGCCAGGACGGCGAATCCTCCGCCCGCGCGAAAGATCTCTTCGAATGTCAGCACGATCACCAGGGCGATCGGGATCAACGCATTGCGCGAGCGCGGACGCAGCGCGGGACTGGGTTCGATCTGGGCGACGCTCTCGCTGACCAGCGGCTTGCCGCCAGGGCGCACCAGCTGTCCGGTCGTACGCGCGCGCCGCTCGGCCGTAAGCATCGGCCCGAAATCGCGCCCGGTCCAGATCACCAGTGCCACGAAGCTCAGCGCGAAGATCGAGTAGAAGCGAAACGGCAGCGAGAGAAAGAAGATCGCGTACGCGCTCTCGTGAATACCGGCACCCGGAAGCTGGGCCGCGTAGGTCGAAACTTCAAACGCGATCCAGGTGGAGAGCAGGCTCAGCCCGGCGACGGGGGCCGCCGTACTGTCGACGATATAGGCCAGCTTCTCGCGCGAAATGCGCATGCGATCGGTGACGGGCCTCATGGCATTGCCCACCACCAGGCAGTTCGCATAGTCGTCGAAGAACAGCGAGAGACCCATCGCAAAGGACACGGCCAACGTCGAGCGCACGGAGTGGGCGAAGTGAAGCACGCGTTCGACCAGCCCCTGGATTCCACCGGCGCGCGTCGCGATCCCGACGATGCTCAACAAGGCCAGCACGAAGCCGATCACCTCGATGCGAAACGAATCAACCAGTTCGTTGACGAAGAACTTCGCGAACACGTCCCAGAAGCCGAGTGGCAGGCTTGCGGCGAGTGCCGAACCGGCACTCACGCGCAATAGAACCGCTCCCAACCAGACTCCGGCGAAAAGCGAGACCAGAACTCGCCGCAAGGCGAGGGCCAGGACGATTGCCAGCAGAGGCGGTAGAAGCGCGCGGGCGTCTGGTAGTACTTGCGGGCCGTTGCGCAGACTGCGCAGCACCCGACCTCCATCCCGGAGCTCAGCCGATAGTTCCAGCGCACCGTCACTTTCAGCCAGGCTGATGGCCAGGCTGATTTTCGCGCTTCCCGATTCCAGAAGCTCGAGTGGGCGAAGCCCGCGCGCGCGACGCGCAGCGTTGTGCACGTTCAACTGGGTGCGAAAACCGCGCTTCGCGCGCGAATCCAAGTCTTCCGCAAGTGCGAAGCGTTCCTGCTCGGCGAGTTCGTCGAGTGCGACGAATAGCGAGTCCGGCGCCTCGCGAGCGCGTTCGAGCAGGCGCGACGCGGCCTGTGCGATCAGCGCGTCGCGATCCGGCGTCGGATAGAGCACCACCAGCGCGATCAACGCACCGGCGAGCAAGCGAATTATCAAGCGAGCGTTCCTGGCCGGCTTAGAAGAGGTACCACGGCCAGATTGCGTTGATCACCAGACCGGCGACGAACAGGCCGCCCGCGGTGCGCGTGAGCAGGAACGCCCACGCCACGTACCACAGTGGCCAGATGGGATAGTCCTCGGGCGGCGAGTCGGGCCTGGGCTTCGAGAAGGTCTCGAGCACTTCGCGCAGCTTTGGGATGCCGAGCAATACCACCAGACCCCAGACGCCGAAGACACCCAGGAGCACGAGCCCCGTCGTGAGCACGAAAAACGCGATCATCAGGCCGCGTGTCCAGGCGAGCGCCTTTTGCTTGCCCAATACGACCGGCAGGGTGTGGATGCCCTTGGCTTTATCCGCATCGAACTTGTCGACGTGTTTGCCCAGGAGCACGGCCATCACGAGCAACGAGTAGGGAAGGCTCGCGAGCAGAACCCAGAGAGGAAACTCGCCGACGGTCGCAAAATAGGTACCGCCGATCATCAGCGGTCCCCAGACGATCGCCACGCCGGGTTCGCCCAGACCGCGATGCTTGAGCTTGAGTGGAGGCGCCACGTAGAACACGCTGATGAACAGACCGGCGAGCGAGAATACAACGATCGGCCAGCCGCGGGCGCTGTACAGGTACAGCATGATGGCGAGATCCAGAAGATTGACGACCGCTATGGCCAGCAACAAACCCTTCTTGCTGAGAAGGCCCGAGAGGACCGGATGGGGTGCGTACTGGCCGCGCACGTAGTCTTCGGAATCGACCCCCTGCTCCAGGTCGAAATAGTCGTTGATCATATTATTGGCCGCGTGGGCCAGGACGATGCCGATCAGCGCGACGCTGAAGTAGAAGAAGCTGGCATCGCCGGTGCCACTCGAAACCGCCAGGAGTCCACCGATCGCGCCAGAAATGAACGTCATGGGAAAGACGCTTGCGCGCGTGATCAGCAGCCACTTGCTGACCGGGTCCATCTGACGCTCTGAGCTGAGGTTTTGGGTCTTGAGGATTTCTCCCCAGTTCTCCAGCGACGAAGCCATGTTCTTCCTCCGGTTCGGGTCGTTCGAGAGCCTAACCGAGACGGGTCACTAGAAGCCAGCGGGCCCGATCGGAGTCTCCTCTGCCCGCACTCGCCGAGCAGATAGCCTCGGTCTGCTGGAATTTCATACTGATTTCAGAGAGGTCTGCCGATTCGTCAGGTGGATGATTCCGATTGTTCTAAAAGACGAAATTCCGCGCCAGCTGGCCTATCCGATCGGTGAGGGCTACCTCAGCAGCCAGCTCCTGGGCGATGCGGAGGAAGAGGACTTCGGCCTCTTCTATCTGTTCACCTCCGGCATCCAGCTGGATTACTACGATCCGCTCACGAGTCGCGAAAGCGTGTACCCGGTACTCGCACTCGATCGCAACCCGCCGCCACTCGTCGGGCATGCCCAGGCGCGCCTGGGGGAAGCCCAGCGCCGGCGCGCGGAACTCGCGGGACTGGTTCACGCCTCCCACGACGGCAAGTGCAAGAAAGCCCGCGTCGAAGAGGCCAAGGCCATCGCTGAATCGACCTTCAAGGTTTCATTGGTCATCTTCCCGGTGAAAGCGCGCATACGCCAACGGGTAACCGACGCGATCGAAGACAACGGCATGGCGCCGATCCGCAACTGGCTCAACGCCGCTCTCGAGGGACAAGAAAACCAGAAGCCGTTGGTATTGCTGTTCGACGAGATCACCTGCAAGCTGACCGCGACCTTCGCCAAGCAGACCGGACCCAGGCGCCTCTACACCTGAACTGCTGTGCGGATCGTCTGTCGCACTCGCGGAGGCGAGGCTCAGCCCAGCGGGTACAGCTCCTGGCGTTCGACCTGATCGCAGGCCAGCAGCACTTCGTCCGAGAGCTTCACGTCGCCCGCAGAAAGCGTGTCTTCGAGCTGCTCCGTATGCGTCGCGCCGATGATCGTCGAGCCCACGAAGTCGTGGGCGAGCGACCAGGCCACCGCGAGTTTGGCGACCGACATTCCGGCATCGGAGGCGATCTTCGCATAGCGTTCGGTCGAAGCCAGCGTCTTGGGATTGATGAAGCGCGCCGTCATGGCCTTGGTGCGCGCGTCGTTGTCCCGGTAGCGCGAGAAACGCGCGCCCTCGGGGAATTCGCCGTTCAGGTATTTGCCCGATAGCACGCCACCGGCGATCGGGCTGTAGGGCAGAAGACTGACCTGCTCGGCGCGACACACCGCTGCGAGTTCATCGCTGAAGCGTCGATTGAGCAGGCTGAAGTTGTTCTGGATGGTCTCGTAGCGGGCGAAGCCGTTGAGGTCGGAGGTCCACAGGGACTTGGTCAATCCATAGGCGTTCTGATTGCTACAGCCCACGTAGCGCACCTTGCCGGACTGGACGAGGCGGTCCAACGCTTCCATCGTCACCTCGAGCGGTAGCTCGGGATCGGGCCAGTGCGTCTGGTAGAGATCGATGTAATCGGTCTTCAGGCGTTTCAGACTGCCTTCGAGCGCGCTCTCGATCGCATGGCGATCCAGCCCGGTCAGTCCACCGCGCACCGGAGCGCGAAACCAGCCACCCGTCGGTCCCGCGGCCTTCGTGGCCACGAACACCGAATCGCGCCGGCGACCCTCGAGCCACTTGCCCAGGATCTCCTCGCTGCGTCCCCAGTGCTTCTGATCGGGCGGTACCGGGTAGATCTCGGCGGTATCGAAGAAATCGACCCCCGCTTCATCCGCTCGATCCAGAATCTGCAGACTGGTCTTCTCATCGGCCATGCTGCCGAGAGTCATGGTTCCCATACAGATTTCAGAAACCGTGAGCGCGGTCTTGCCGAGGCGTCGAGACTTCAATGGGGGCTCCTTGGAAGTTCAGCCCCGAGGATACAAGCTGACGGCCCCGTCTGCTGAGTGCTCAGGAACGCTCGCCGGACCCCGAACCTCCGGGACCTCCCGGTCGTCGCCGTCGCCGTCGGCGCCGCCGCGGAGCTTCGCCATCGTCGGAATCGGCTCGCGGTGCGCCATCGCTCGAGTCGCTTCGGGCGCGGTTTTCCTGCCCACCTCTTGCTTGACGCGGTTCGCGCTCTTGTTTCGGTTGCGCGGCGACCTCTTCTTCTTTCGGCGCGGAAACGTGTTTCTTCTCCAGATAGGCGGAGATGATTGCCGCCAGGTCACGCTGACCTTCGTCGGTGGCCGACAAGTGTTTGACGACCGGCAGGTGTTCGTCCATGCGCATGCGCTTCTCGCGGTCGGACAGATCCCGCAGACTGTGCTCGACCTCGACCTGGATCCGTTGCGCCAGGCGCTCCGCCAGGTCTTCCTCACTGGGAAGTGCGCGCTCGGGAATGGTCATGCGATTGACCTTCATGATCGAGCGGAAGTTCCCGATGTCGAGACCGGAAACCAGCGAGATGGCCGTACCACTCTTGCCGGCGCGTCCCGTTCGACCGGTGCGATGCACATAGCTTTCGGGCGAGTCTGGCGACGTGTACGAAATGACGTGTGAGAGATCGCTGATGTCGATGCCGCGCGCCGCAACATCCGTCGCCACCAGCAGACGCAGATCACCGGCCTTGATGCGCTTCATGACGGATTCGCGAGCCGCCTGGGTCATCTCACCCTGGATCATATCGGCGTCGAGTTTGTTGCGTTGCAAGAAAGCGGTGACGAAACGCGTGTCGTCGCGCGTATTGCAGAAGATGATCGCGGAGTCGGGATCTTCGTACTTCAGGATGCGCAACAGCGCCTTCTCTTTCTGATTCGCCTGCACGATGTAGTGCAGGTGCTCGATCTCCTCGGGTGCGCGCACGCCCCCCTCGGTCAACGATACGAACTCGGGCTCGTCCAGGAAGACACGCGCAAGCGACATCACACGCTGCGGCATGGTCGCAGAGAACAGACCGCAGAGGCGCTGCTTGGGTACGTAGCTGTTGATCTCCTTCATATCGGGCCAGAAACCCAGCGAGAGCAGCTCGTCGGCTTCGTCGAAGATCAGCGCGCGCAACTCGTTGAGCTTGAGACGGCCCGATTTCAGATGATCGAGCAGGCGCCCCGGTGTTCCGACCACGACCTGGGCACCGCGTTCGAAAGCGTCGAGTTGCGGACCGTAGGCAGTTCCGCCGTAGACCGGAACGGCTTCGACATCGCAGTACTTACCCATCAGGGTGACTTCGCTGCAGATCTGCTGAGCCAGTTCGCGCGTGGGCGCCATGATCAGGACCTGGGCGGCCGCTAGTTCGGCGTCGATGATCTCGAGGATCGGCAGGCCAAAGGCCCCCGTCTTGCCACTACCCGTCACCGCCTGCACGATGATGTCGCGTCCTCGACGCATGACCGGGGTGGCCCGACGTTGAACGGGCATGGGGTCGACCCAGCCCAGTTCGTCGATACCGCGTTTGATTTCGGGTGAAAAGCTGTCGAAGCTCTCCAATTCGTCGACCTCTTCGGACGGTGTGTAGATCGGTTCATCGCTCATGTGGCGGGATCAATCCTTTCGCGCTGTGCGCGTCCCAGCGCCGCTTCGACCATTCCACTCACATCAAACGCGCGTTCCAGCCGTTCGATGTGCTCGGCGTGGGTCCGGGTCGCCGGGTTCCGAGGCATGAGGTAACTGCAGCAGTCTTCGTCTGGCTCGATCGAGATCTCATACGTACCGATCTGTTCAGCCAGCTCAATGATCTCGGCCTTGTCCATACCAACTAGAGGCCGCAGAATCGGCAGGGTAGCCGCCCGGTTGATGGTGTCGAGGTTCGCCAGGGTCTGGGAAGACACCTGCGCCACGCTTTCGCCCGTTACGAGCGCCAGTGCCCGTTCGCGCAAGGCGATCTGCTCGGCAATCCGCACCATCATGCGGCGATAGAGCACGATCCGTGGATCCGCCGGAGCTTCGCTGACCAGGACCTGCTGGATCTCCCCGAAAGGCACCGAGTACAGGCGCACCGGCCCCTGGTAGCGGGCGAGGATGCCGACCAGATCTCGCACCTTTTCCTGGGACGCCTCGTTCGTAAACGGCGCGCTGTGGAAGTGCACGTAGATGAGTTCGCAACCGCGTTTGAGCATGCGATACGAAGAAGCCGGAGAGTCGATTCCACCCGAAATCAAACTCACGACTCGACCCGCACTGCCCACCGGCATGCCGCCCGGTCCGGGCTGTCGCCGGTGCAGAAGCAGGACGCGCTGCGAAAGCAGATGCAACTCGACCCAGAGATCGGGTTTCGAGAGATTGACCCGCGCGCCGCTTGCGGACTGGATGCGCGAGCCCAGTCGAGTCGCCAGTTCAACCGACTTCCACGGGTAGCTCTTTTCTACGCGTCTCACCTTGACGCCGAAACTCTCGAACTCCCGCTGCGAAACGAATTCGTCGACCGCCGCCTCGATGGCTTCGAGCGAGGGTGCGATTTCGGTGGCCCGGCTGAAGTAGGCCACGCCGAAGACCTTGCTCAGGCAACTCGCCGCATACTCCGGATCGACGTCGTCCGATATCTCGACCAGCAGGCGGCCGTACAGATTTCGGACCTGGACCGAGCCCGCTCGGGCGAGTGCACGCGTTATGTTCTTGCGCAGACGGCTCTCGAAGCGCGGGCGGTTGCGACCCTTGAGTCCGATCTCGGCGTAGTGGACGGCGAAATTCACGCCCGGGAATATACGCGTCGCGCGGCTTCAATGCTGGCAGCTGGGGCAGAAGTGGCTAGCGCGAGCCCCGAGGACGGAACGCTTGATCGGCGTATCGCAGACCGTGCACGGCTCGCCGGTGCGGGCGTACACGTGGCGCTCATCCTGATAGGCACCATCACTGCCGTCGGGGGCCACGAAATCGCTGATGCTGGAGCCGCCCATTTCGATGGAACGCAGCATCACCGCTTTCGCGGCTTCGAGGATGCGCTGGCAATCGGGGCGCGTGAGCCGACCGGCGCGTTTCGAGGGACGGATGCCGGCGCCAAACAGCGCTTCGTCGGCGTAGATATTGCCGATGCCCGCCACGATCGACTGGGAGAGCAGAAGGGTCTTGATCGCGAGCTTGCGGCCGCGGGTTCCCTCGTAGAGGTGCTCGCTCGACGCTTCCAGTGCATCGACACCGAGCTTGTCGAGACGCGGATCGGATTGGTCGGGCTTCAAGAGGCGGATCTTCCCGAATTTGCGCACGTCGCGGAAGAACACCCGCTGGCCGGCGTCATCGAACCCGATCTGGACGTGTGTGTGCCGATCGGGCTGAAACTGCATCTGCTCTTCCGGCGAGAGAGCTGCGCGCGCGGTCGCGGACATCAGCCTCACACTGCTCGCTCCGTCGGCGAAGAGCTGTCCCGTCATGCCCAGGTGCAGGAGCAGTCGCTGATGATCGTCCAGCTCCGCAACCAGGTACTTTCCCCGACGGACCAGTCGAACGACAGTGCGACCGGTCAGGCCGCGGCGCAGCTGTTCGGGTCGGGTCAGGAAGAAGTAGCTATTGGAGGTCGTGCGCACTTCGGCGATGCGTCGCCCCACCAGAAAAGGCGCGATGCATCTGCGCGTGACCTCCACCTCGGGCAGTTCGGGCATTTGCAAAGCTTAGCAAGCCTGGAAGAATTCACTCCCGGCCCAGAACCCTCTACACTGTAGAAATGAGGCAACGCGTCGTTGGAATCGAAACCGAATACGCCCTGATCTACCACCCGGGGAATTCGGATCTTCCAAGGCCGACGAACTTGCAGCTTTACAGGCACTTCGAGGCGGTTTTGCTGCGCCGCATCGGCAGTCTGCCCCACGCTTTTTCGCCGCTGCGTTCGAAGGGAGGTCGCTTCCTGGAAAATGGCGGCACCTTCCACTACGAGGCGACGGCCCAGGAGTACGAGCACGGACTGCTGGAACTGGCCAGCCCTGAGTGTCGCGATCCCTACCGGCTGATCCACTACGAGCGCGCCAAGGACGAACTCGTGGAAGACCTGGCCGAGGACGTGAATCGGCGTTTGCAACTCGCCGGGTATACCGGTGAGTTGCGCCTGGGCAAGAACAACGTCGACAGTCAAGGCCACACCTTCGGCTCACACGAGAGCTACTGGGTAGAAGATCCGCTTCCCTTGGGACGGCTGGCGCTGTTCCTGCCGCCGTGGCTTTTGCTCTGGGCGATCTCGGCGCCAGTCATCGCTGCGGTCTTCGCGCTGCAGATTGCTGTGCTGATCGCGGGCGGTCTGCTCGGATTGAGCCTGCTCCTGCTCGGGAGTCTCTTGCGCCGAGTGTGGCCGCGTGCGGGCTGGTCGATCCTCGACGCGCTCGGTCGGTTTTCACGCGATATCGAAACCCAGCCGGGTCGTTATGCGCGCCGTCTGCAATGGCTCGTCGGTCCACTCTACGGACTGATGCGAGTGCACTCGCATCTCTACAATCTGTTCTTCTTGCGCGACATCCGGCGCAATCTGACTGCACACCTGATCACGCGCACATTGTTCACAGGTGCCGGAGCCGTGCGTTTCGACGGCGGACCACTGGTGCGTCTGGCGCAACGACCCCCGTTCCTGAAGTCACTCGCCCGCATCTTTCCCGAAGGCGATGATCGGCCGATCTTTGAAATGCGCGATCTGTTCTTCTTTCCCTGGTCGCCCTTGCGACGCCATCGACGGCTACATCTCTTGATCGGCGACGCGAACCTCTCGGAATGGGCGCAGGTCTTGCGCGTGGGCACGACAGCCCTGGTACTGGAAGCGATCGAGGCGGGGAAGGTGAGGGATTGGCCCGAACTCGCCGATCCGATGGACGCACTCATCCGGGTCAACGACGATCCGCAACTGGAGACCCGCCTCGAACTCCTCGACGGCTCGAGCGCCACGGCCCTGGAGTTGCAACGCCGTTACTACACACTGGTGAGTCGCGCACTGTCCGAGGAAGGTGCGACGACCGATGCCTGGAAGAACCGCGTGTTGCACAGCTGGGGCGAAACCCTGGAGGCGCTGGAGCGCGATCCCGAATCGCTTTGCGATCGCATCGACTGGCTGGCCAAACGGCGCCAGGTACACGCGCAGGTACCCGACCCCGCCGATCGCATGGAGTTGGAGCAGCGGGGCGAACGGCTGACGGCTCGAGCGGTGAATACAGATGCGGAGCGAAGGCTTCGGGATCTGGCGTTTCGCGCCTGGAAGACCGACCTGCGCTACCACGAACTCGGCCCGCGGGGCGGCTACAGGCGCCTCGAGCGCCAGGGAGAAATGCTCCGCATCAGCCAGCCGACCGAAGTGGAGCGCGCGCGCACCGAGCCACCGCGCAATACGCGCGCCTGGGCGCGGGGTCAGGCGATCAAATGGGCGCACGCACATGCGGCTTCGGGCCACGCCGCCTGGCATCGCGTAAGGCTTGGGAAACTGGACTGGCGCTTCTTCCGAGACCCACTCGACCCCCAGGACGACGAGGACCGCTAGCCCGAATCCAGAACTCGCCCCGCAAGCCCTTGGTCGGGCAGGAGCCTGCGCGGCCAAAGGCGCTATTCTGCCTGCCGATGAAGATCAATCTCGACACCGTTTTGAGCGTCGCGCAGCTAGCCAATCTGAATCTCGACGAGGGCGAGGTGGCCGGACTGCAGCGCGACATGAATCAGATCCTGGAATACATGGCGAAGCTCGAAGAACTCGACACGTCCGAAGTCGAAGCGACGACCCATGTTCTGGAGATCGAAACTCCCCTGCGCGCCGACGAAATCTCGGGTGTACTCACACCGGAAGAAGCCGTTCGCAACGCGCCCGAACACACCGACCACGCCATGGTCGTACCCAAGGTGCTCGATTGAGCCGGCTCTCGGCCAGAACCCTGAGTTCGCTGAGTGCGAGCCTGGAAAGTGGGGAGCTCTCCAGCCGCGAGATCGTGGCGGATTGCCTGGAACGGATCGAATCCAGCGATGACTTGCTGGGGGCATTCTCCGAAGTGCGCGCCGAGGCGGCGCTTCGGGCTGCGGACGAAGCCGATCGCGAGCGCTCTGCGGGCGAAGTCCGCTCGGCGCTGCACGGATTGCCGATCGCCATCAAGGGCATCCTGGCGAGTCCCGAATTCGAAACCACCTGCGGCTCGCGCATCTTGAAGGGCTTCCGCGCCCCCTACGAAGCCACGGTATTGCGCAAACTGCGCGAAGCCGGAATGATCGTGGTCGGCTCGACAAACATGGACGAGTTCGCAATGGGCTCTTCGTGCGAGAACTCCGCGTACGGACCCACGCGCAATCCCTGGAACACCGACTGCGTGCCCGGCGGTTCGAGCGGCGGCAGTGCCGCCGCCGTCGCCGCGCGACAGGTACCGGCAACCCTGGGTTCGGACACGGGCGGTTCCATCCGGCAGCCGGCGGCACTTTGCGGCGTGGTCGGCATCAAGCCGACCTACGGACGGGTGTCTCGCTACGGGTTGGTCGCGTTTGCCAGTTCGCTCGACCAGATCGGAACATTCTCACACTCGGTCGAGGATTCGGCGCTCCTGCTCGAAACGATCTGCGGGCACGATCCCAAGGACGCCACGTCGGTGCCACGCGAGGTGCCAAGGTTCTCGGCAGGTCTCGACGGTTCCGTCGAAGGCCTGCGGATCGGGATTCCCGAAGAGCTCTTCAGTGAAGAGGGCATCGATCCCGAAGTCCTGCTCAAGGTGCGCGAGGCGGTCAGCACTCTGGAGAGCATGGGTGCCAAGACGGTGCCCGTTTCGCTGCCTCACAGTGAGTTCGGCATCGCCACCTACTATCTGATCTGCACCGCCGAAGCCTCTTCGAACCTGTCGCGCTACGACGGTGTGAAGTTTGGCTTTCGCGCCGAATCCGATCAACTCGACGAGATGTATCGCCGCACGCGTTCCGAAGGTTTTGGCGCCGAGGTCAAGCGGCGGATCATCCTCGGCACCTATGTACTGTCGGCCGGTTACTACGACGCGTACTACCGCAAGGCGCAACAGGTGCGCACACTGATCCGCCGGGATTTCGCGCGCGCCTTCGAGGTCTGCGACGTTCTGGCATCTCCTGCGACGCCGGGACCGGCCTGGCCACTCGGCGAGCGCACGGCGGATCCCCTGCAGATGTACATGTCCGACATCTTCACGGTCACGCTGAACCTGGCGGGGCTTCCGGGAATCGCCCTGCCCTGCGGATTCACTGCCTCGGGCTTGCCGGTGGGCTTCCAGTTACTGGGGCGAGCGCTCGACGAACAGACTCTCTTGCGAATTGGAGACGCTTTCCAACGTCAGACGGACTGGCACAAGGCCGTGCCTTCTGGAGATTCCGAATGAAGCCCGTTTCGCAGCTTCCGATACGTCAGTCATGAAGCGCATCCTAATCGTTCTGGGCGTTTTGGCGGCCGGATTCGCAGCCGTACTGGTTGCAGCCTTCCTGTTGATCGACGCCGAGGACTATCGAGAACCGATCACCGAGTACGCCTCTGAAGCACTGGGACGCAAAGTTACACTGGGTGGGATCGACCTGCGCGTCTTCCCGACCCCTGCGGTTCGCGTGCAGAGTCTGAGCGTCGCGGGCCACGAAGCGGGCGCCCCGGCCCTGGCCGACGTCGCGGAACTTCAATTGAAGATCGCTGTCCTGCCGCTGTTCACCGGGCAGGTAGTACTGCGCGCAGTCGAATTGGAATCACCCAGGATCTTCATTCCCTTCGATGAGAATGGCGATCCGATCCTTCCGACACCTGCACAAGGACCGGATGCAGCGCAGAGCCCGGGTGCGCAGGCGAGCGCGCCCGCCCAGGGTGAAAGTGAATCGGATCCCGCGAAGCCCGCACTCGCGATCCAGAACATCCGAGTTCGAAACGCTGACTTGCAGGCCGGCCCCTATGCCTTCAGCGGCGGGAAGCTCGACGGCCGCTTCAGCTTGGGCGGATCGACGGCCCTGAAGTTCGACCTCGCCGATGTCAACTACGCACAGGACGAAGTAAAGCTCTCGGGTCCCGTGCGCGGAGACCTGAAGATCGGCGAGAGTTTCGAGATCAATCTCGATGACGCCGCGCTGGTATCGGGTGATTCGTTTCGAAAGCCAGCTGGCGATCGACTGCGGATCAGCGGGCCTTTGGGCCAGGAGCTGAGTGCAGGGGTTTTGAAGGAAGCGAGCATCGAACTGGGCAAAAACGAGTTTCCGCTGCGCCTGTTGCTGGAAGCTGAACCCATGGAGATCCACCTGACGAGCACCGAGATCGACCTCGCCGCGTTACAGCCCTTTCTCGGCCAGGACACTCCCCGTCTTCGAGGCGGTGTCGCCGTCAAGGAGTTCCGCGTCAAACTCGAGCCACTTTCGATCGTCGGAACGGCGACACTCCATAGTGCCGGTGTCGACCTCGAGCAGGGTCCGGTGTCTGTTTCCGGCCCACTCGCGGCGCGCGGAACCGTGCTCGCGCTACAAGATGCGAGCGCGAAGATCGGCCAGAACGAGATCGGTGTTAGGGGTAGCTACGATCTGGAACGAGGTCGTTCTGCGTTCGAATTCGACGCCAGGGAGCACAAGATCGAAGACCTGATCGGCTTTTTCGCCGGCGACTCCAAGCTCCTGGGCGCGTTTGCCGCGGGTGGCAAGTTCCGCATGAGTGGTGACCTCGATACGCTTTCGGGCAGCGGTCATTTCGCGATTACACCGGGCCAGTTGCGCGGCTTCTCTCTGGTCCAGGAACTGCTCGGCCCGCTCTCGGAGATTCCGGTTCTGGTGGCTCAGGTCAAAGGCAAGGACCTGTCCCGCTACGAGCAGGAGGATTTCGAGAACCTGTCCGCGGACTACACCATCGAGAATGGAGTTCTGCACACCGACAATCTCGTGCTCAACTACCGCTACGCCACTGCAAATCTGCGGGGCACCGTCGGTCTGGTCGACCTTGCCCTCGATCTTTCGGGCGAGGTCGTACTCGGCGACGAACTGGCCGAGGAACTCTCGGGCTCAAAGCCACGACGTAGACGCGTCATTCCGATCTCTTCAATCGCCGGTACCGTCGACAATCCGCGGCTCAGACTCGACAGAGTTCAACTGACGCGGGTGGCCGCAAGTCTTGCGGCCGAGGATCGGGCGCGCGAAAAGTTGAACGAGAAGCTCGATGGCCGCCTGGGAAGAAAGCTGGAAGAGAAGCTCGGACCCGGGGCGAAGGAAGCGGTCCAGGGGATCTTCGGAAGATTGCTCGGCGGGCAGCCCGAGGAGTCCCCTCCTTCCGAACAGGCACCCGAACCACCGGCGGCAGAGGAAAAGAAGCCGGAGTGAGTTTCTTCACACTGCGCCTCTGCGATTCCGGGCTCGAGTTGCTCGACCAACGCCTGCTACCGAGCCAGGAACACTACCTGCTATTGAAGAGCGGAGAGGAAGTTGCGCGCGCGATCGAAGACATGGCCGTGCGCGGTGCCCCGGCGATCGGTGTAACTGCGGCGATGGGCGTGGCGATCGAAATCTCGACTGCCGCAGACGATCAACTCGAGCAGACTCTCGAGCGGGTCGTACAACGGCTCGCGCGTACGCGCCCCACCGCCGTGAACCTGACCTGGGCGCTCGAGCGGATGAAGACCCGGCTCTCCGAATCGCTCGGGGCTGGCCGTCCAGCCGCTGAAGTCAAACAGGAAGCTCGCGAACTAGCGCAGCAGATCCTTGACGAAGATGTCGCCAACTGTCGGGCCCTGGGGGATGCGGCGGTCGAACTCTTCGAGAAGAAGACGCGCGTGCTCACACATTGCAACGCGGGCGCACTCGCGACGGCGGGCTACGGCACGGCCCTGGGCGTGATTCGCTCGGCGGCCCGAGAAGGACTTCTCGAAGGCGTACTCGCCTGCGAAACGCGCCCGTACCTGCAGGGTGCGCGGCTCACGGCCTGGGAGCTGGACCGGGATGGAATTCCGGTTCGGCTGATTACCGACTCGATGGGCGGCGCAATGATGGCGCGCGACGAAGTCGATATGGTCGTGGTGGGCGCGGACCGGATCGCGGCCAATGGCGATGTCGCCAACAAGATCGGCACCTACACACTGGCGGTGCTCGCACACCATCACGGGATTCCGTTCGTCGTGGCGGCGCCGATCTCGACGATCGATCCGGAAACCGCCAGCGGCGCCGAGATCCCGATCGAGCAGCGCAGCTCCGAAGAAGTCGTCGAATTTCGCGGGTCGCGGATTGCTCCCGAGGGCGTTGAAGCTCTGCACCCTGCCTTCGACGTCACGCCGGCCGAGTTCGTAACGGCGATCGTGACCGAGCGCGGTGTCATTCGCGCCCCTCTCGCCACCGGTATCGCGGAACAACTCTCGCGTTGATGCGATTTTGCAGCAGTGCCGACGCTGAGTGCATCGCGAAGACTCAACACGACTCCATTCGAAGCCGATAGATCAGCCTAGAGAACCTGTCCTCTCTGGGAGCTCGTTTGGCGAAAGAAGTGCTCATTGTCGACGATGATCGCGCATTGGCGCGTTCACTGGTACGCGCTGTCGAGAGTCAGGGCTACACCTGTCGCCAGGTACACGACGGAAACGAAGCCATCAAGGCGATTTCCGAGAACGTTCCGGACCTGATTCTCCTGGACATGCTGCTGCCGAAGAAGGACGGCTACGGCGTCATGGAGTCACTGAAGTCTCGCGATGCCACTCGTGACGTAAAGATCATCGCGATCAGCGGCATCTATCGCGGGCGCGATCACGTGGCTACGGCCATGAAGGCGGGCGCAGACGAGTACCTGGAAAAGCCGTTTTCGGCTTCGGATCTGACAGAGAATCTGGTGCGCCACCTTGGCAAGGCAGAGGTACCCGGAGAGGCGGCTGAACGTGCCGACAAGACCTCCATAAAGGAGCAGACGCCGGCAGAGACGATCTGGCGTGCCATCCGCGAAGACTTCAGCGGAGCGATCCATTTCCAGGACGGCAAGCGCCACAAGATCCTGGTGCTCGACAAGGGCACACCGCGCTTTCTGCGTTCGAACCTGGCGAAAGAGGCGCTCGGTCAGCGTCTGCTGCGCTCCGGACGGATCGGCGAGAAGACCTATAGCGATTCGCTGCGACGAGCCAAGGCGACCGGTCGTCGCATCGGTGAGATTCTGGTCGAAATGGGTGCGGTTCAAAAACCCGAACTGGATCGCGTGCTCGCGGAGCAAGCGGAAGACAAGATGCTCGAACTGTTCTCGTGGGCAGAAGGTGACTCCTGGCGTCAAGCGGGCGTTCGCTCGCTCAACCTGGCCAGCGAACTACTGCCGTGGGGACTCAAGGAAACGATCTTGCGCGGCGCGATGCGCATGCGTCCGGAAGTCGTTCGCGAGCAACTCGCGCGTTTCTCGGATTGCACGGTCAGCAGTGCAATCACCGAATTCGACGGCTTTGAACACAATAAGGCCGTCGCCGATGCACTCGCGGCCATCGACGGCGAAAAGACTGTGCAAGAGCTCTCAGAAGGTTTCGGAGCCTTGCTCTTTGCCCTCTATCTGGTGGGTGGTGTCCGTTTCGACGAACGGAATCCGGCCACCGAAGAATCAAAAGCGGCCTCCACGGCAGAGGCTGTCGGGCCGACATCGTCGACGAATCCGGTCGCGACGACGCATACGAACCTGGACACCGAGCTCAAGGCGATGCTCGAGCGTATGCGTGAACAGAACTTCTTCGAGATTCTCGGTCTGGAACCGACCGCTACCACATCCGAGATTCGCAAGGCGTTCATCCGCAAGGCCAAAATCTACCACCCGGACAAGGTGGGCGCGGTCGGACTGCAGGAGGTCGCCGGAGAGGTCTTCGCCCTGATCTCGGATGCCCATCAGACCCTGGGCAATGAAAGCGAACGCGAAAGCTACCTGCAGAAGCTCGAGAGCGGAAACCTCGGGGTCGACGACTCCGAGGTGGTCGAACGCATTCTCGGTGCTGAAGTCCTGTTCAAGAAGGGCCTGGAACTCGTTCGCGCTCGTCAGTACGACGAGGCGCTCGAGCGTCTGCAAGAGGCGATAGATCTCGACCCCGAAGAAGGCGAGTTCCACTCGCTGTACGGCTGGGCCTTCCTGCTGGTGAACCGGGGAGATCCCAACGCCCGCGCAGAAGGAATCCAGCATCTAGAGAAAGGAATTTCCCTCGCTCCCAAGGCTACGACCGGCTACTACTACCTGGGCCTGGCGAGAAAGGCTTGCGGAGAACAGGCCGAGGCGGAGAGAATGTTCCGACAGGTTCTGGAACTGCGCCCGGACCACGTCGAAGCCGCCCGCGAACTGCGCCTATTTCAGATGCGTCGGGCTAAAGGAAACTAGAAACAAGTGCCCGTCGAGAAGACCGAGAAGGTCTGGATGGACGGCGAGTTCGTCCCGTGGGACGAAGCTCGTGTCCCAATCCTCACCCACACATTGCACTACGGACTGGGAGTATTCGAAGGCGTTCGCGCCTATAAGTCCCCAGATGGTCACAGCGCGGTGTTTCGCCTGCGCGAACACGTCGACCGCCTGTTCCGCTCCGCTCGCATCGTCGAACTGGAGATCCCGTTCACACGCGATCAGATCGAAACGGCGCTGATCGAAACGCTACGGGTAAACCAGTTGGCCGAGGGCTATATCCGACCACTGGTATACCTGGGCGAAGGCGCGATGGGCCTGCTTCCGACCGACAACCCGGTGCGGGTGTCGATCATCGTCTGGCCCTGGGGTGCCTACCTGGGTCAGGACGGACTCGATAACGGAATCCGCGCGAAGGTCTCGTCCTACACGCGACACCATCCCAATGTGTCGATGACGAAGTCGAAGACCTGCGGTGAATACGTCAACTCGATCCTCGCCAAGCGCGAAGTCACGCGCTCCGGCTACGACGAAGCCATCATGCTCGATACGACGGGCATGGTCGCCGAGGCCAGTGGTGAGAATATCTTCATCGTGCGCGACGGTGTGCTGAAGACACCGCCACTCGGTTCGGTACTCGAAGGCATTACGCGCGACTCTGTGATTCGAATCGCCCACGACAAGGGAATCGATGTCGCCGAACAGGCTTTCACCCGCGACGAACTCTACAGTGCCGATGAGGCCTTTCTGACCGGTACGGCCGCCGAAGTCACACCGGTGCGCGAGGTCGACGATCGCTCGATTGGCGAGGGGACACGAGGTCCGGTCACCAAGACGATCCAGACCGCCTACTTCGACGCAGTTCGCGCCAAGGGCAGCAAGTACGAAGCCTGGCTCACCCGCGTCTGATTCAGCCGATCGCGTAACCGAAGATCGCGTCTAGCAGGCGATCGGTCTGCACATCCTGGAACTCTCCGTCGATGGGCAGAAGCAACCCATTGCTCCGAACGCTCTCCGTCGCGGGAAGAGCCGCGAGTTCGCGTTCGCGCAGCGGTACGAGCAGACGTCGTGTCTCGATACCGGCTTCGGCCATGAGCTTGCTCATATCGTCAGCCGATGTGCGCGCAAAGCGCGTCAGTCGAAGCAGATAGTTGCTGTAGATTGACAGAGCACCCTCGGGCGTAGCGGGCACGCGAAAGGCATCGTAACGGCTGAACTCCGCGGAATAGGTGCTCGCGTTTCTCCGCCGGACGGCGATGCGATCGTCGAGTGTCGTCAGCTCCTGACGCGCGCATCGGGCCAGGCCGTCGCCCAGACGCAGTCCTTTGACCAGCGGTTCGAAGCGCTCAGCCAGTGCGTCGGACAGCGTCACGAGTGTGGCGTCGGAACTCGGCGCGGTCGTCGTAAGAGGAAGACGAAATACCGCTGTGCTGGGACTACGCCCGAGCCGCGAGTCGCCGAAGCACGCGCCCAGGCTGTCTCCCGCATCCTCGATCAGTTCGATGTTCTTGCTCGCGGCCATCTCGTAGAGGAGATCGAGATCCGCAGCTTGTCCGAGTGGATGCGAAACGTAGAGCACGCGGGTCGAAAGATCGATCGCCGCCTCCACACGCTCGGGGTTCACCGTCAGTCGGTCGGGAAGGACATCGGCAAAAACTGCCCGCGCCTCACTCTCGCGTACCGCCTCGGAGAGGCTCGCCGACGCGAGACCTGGAAGCACCAGATGATCGCCATTGCCGACTTCCAGCGCCTCCAGTAGCAAGCGGTGGGCATCGATTCCGGAGCGCATAGCGAATACGTGCTCAGCGCCGGTATACGCCGCGACCTCGCGCTCCAACGCTTCCGTCTCGCGCCCGGCATCTGCGTCGAGTTCCGAAGTAGGTATCGAATGCATGAGAACGTTTTCCGGACGGTAGGGAACGCGCACGGGAAGCGTGGCAACCGGGGGTGCGATCTCGTCGAGGTATTCGCCCAGACAACTCAGCGCCTCATCGAGCATCCGCAGATAGGCGTCTCCCGCATCCTCGTCATCGTCCGACTTCTGGAGATCACGCTGCATGACCACCTGTCCTCGCTGGCGCAAGACGACACCTGGGCACTCTTCCGAATGGAAGGAATCGATGACTTCGACGAGTCCGTGCCTGCAGTTTCCGCCGATTGCAACGGGGATGTCGGCGTTCACGCCAACCGCGATCACCAGTTCGGGACGAATTCGGTCCTCGAGCCAGCGGATCACCTCTTCACCGAGTTTGTGGCCACTTCGCGCCGGAATAGAAGAGCGATCGCAGATATCCATCACTTCGGGACAGAAGTCGCGCTCACCTGGATTTCCGCCTTCCAGTCCGATGAAGGCGACGACGCGGTCACCTCGCTCGAGCAAGCGCTCCAACACGCACAATGCGCGATAGGTGCCGCCAATCAGCAGAATTCTGGGTCGATTTTCGTTCATATCAGTACCTCTTCACGCTCCTCTTTCAGAGCCTGAGTTGACTTTGGAGCGTGAGTCTCACGATCTGGTCTTCGTCTTCGGGGTGGAGTTCCTCAAAGCAGAAGGAATTGATTCGCGGATCTTCGGCGGTTGACGCAACGGCCCGCGCAATGGCTGGAATGCACGGTAGACCGGACTCCCAGAGATCCAGGTCGACCTCGACGAGTTCGTCGGAGTCGATCGACAGCTCAAAGGGTCCGGAGAAACCCGCCCCCGACAAGGAGATCTCGACGGGCGCGTACTTGCAGGCACCCAGCGCTGTGGCCGAACGTCGGGCGAGAGTGTCTTCCATGCGGCGATCGATGCGCTCGAGAGTGAGCGCAATATGGCGTAACAAGTCGAGTTCAATGCGTCGTTCCGCCGAAAGTCCCGCCTCCGTCGTCGATCCCGGACTGAGTATGGCCGGCACATTCCTTGCGCGAATCCGGCGGCGTGCACTATCGAGGTCCCCGACTGCGAGCGGACGGAATCCAACGCGCGCGAACGCGTGGATGCGGAAATACTCGCGTCGTTCTTCCGTCCTCACGGGCGGTCCAGTACCTCCTGAAAGTGCTTCAGAGCTGCGGGCAGCGTGTAACCGGTTCGATCGGCCAACAGGACCGGATCTGCGTCCTTCAACTCTTCGAACAAGCCCTCGATCGATGAGCAGAGACCCTTTTCAGCTTCGGACCAGACGCATTCGAACTCGCTGCGCTCCGCCTCGGGTATCTCGATGAATTTGTTGATGCCGCTCAGTAGCGGGACCAGCACCTGGAGCGCATCGACGACATCGACGAGACGGCCCGTGCCCTGGGCCGTTCGACCCAGACGATAGTCCTCGGCAATCTCCGCCAGCACTCCGCAGATGCGACCGATCCACTCCGACGTTTCGGCCAGGCTTTCGTACGCGACCGCTGAAGTGCTCGAACTCTGCACCGTGACGGTATTGAGTCGCGTCAGATCGACCTCTTCCAGTTTGGCCTCGTCGAACTGCCCACCGTTGACGTCGATGCGGCGAATCACGTGACCGCTTGGAAGTTGCTTCTCCACGAGCGAGCGAAGCTCTTGCGTAGTGGAGGGCTCCACGTTCTGTCGATGGCCGTTGACTTCCAGCTCGATCATTGTGCCGGACCTCCTTGGGAGCGTTGTTCTTTGGGGGCGTTGAAGAGTTTTCGCAATGCAAGTGCTTCGTTGACCAGTGCCTGGTAGTAACCGGAACTCATGGAAGAGAGCAGAGGCAGATCGCCGTCGGGAAGACCTTCGAGGGAACCTTCGAGCGAAAGCCCCGCAGGTGCGAGAAGAGGCTCGCTGCGAGCGATTTCCAGAATTGCTTCGTCGCACTGCTCGAGGCGGGAGCCGATCTTGGATATCTCCGGATGGCTCTCCCGTAATCGACTCAACTCACTCGCCATCTTGACGGCCTCTCGTCCGAGCGCTTCGAGGCGATCGAGATCGGCGTTGATGGTCTCCGGCAAGATGGAGCACCATTCCCACGGTGCGATGCCATAGCGCAACTCGGCGCGCCTCCAGATCCGATTCACATCGACGGGAATTCGCGCGAGATGTTCGAGAAAGAGCGCCCGCCAGGCCAGGCCCATCAGATCGTTGGGTGTCGCTGCGCGCTCGTGTTGGGGAACCAGATCCAGGAGTCCGTCTTCGTCGAAACACGTGCGAAACAGGTCGGCGCGCGGTGCAGCCGGAAGTTCGTCGATGCCTTTTCCCAGAAGGAGACGCTCGATCAGCTCCGCAAGCCACTCCGTGGGAATATCCGTGTGACAAACCGGATGACCACATTGTCGATCGTGCTGGCAGGGCGCGCAGTCGATACGCGACATCAGGGCGTAGTTCCCTTCCGCGTAAACACCCGTCTCCCAGGGTGTACCGAGCCCGACGAACACCGCGCAGGTTTTTGTACCGACAGCGCCAGCCAGGTGCATCGTGCCGGTATCCCCGGTCAGAAGCAGGTCGCAACGCTCGATCACCGCCGCCAGCTGAGCGACCTCCGTCTGACCGATGAGCCATATGAACTCCACACCCGGGCACTCCGAGACCAGGCGCTCAGCTGCATCGGATTCGGACCCGACACCGACGAGCACCACCTGAAGTCCGTCGAGACGCTGTGCGAGTGCTCGCAGAGTCGCGGCGTAACGCTCGATCGACCAGGTCTTGGTATCCGAACTGGCGCCGAGCTGGACGGCGAGATAGTGGGGTCCGTGTGGAAGGATCGCTTCCGCGAACTCGCGAGCGGATGAACTGATCCTCACCGACATCCGCTCGCCGCATCCCAGCAATCCCGCTGCTCCCAGATACATATCGACCAGGTTGAAGCGGTTCAGACGCCGTGCACATACCAAGGTACCCATATGGGCCAGCCACGGGTTCTCTACGTGCCTGAGACCTTCGCGGTCGATCGAGTACCCGACTCGCTCCTTGGCTTCGAGCAACGAAAGCAGGACGGCCGATGCTCGCGAGTGCGTCAGGTTGTACATGACGTCGACCTCGATCTCGGCCAGACGATCGACCACGGAAGTGATCTTCTCGTACGCCTCCACGAAGCTCGATTCCGGATCGGCCAGGGCTCGAGCCAGCTCGTCACCATCGATTTCGTGGATTGCGTCGACACACGGGAGCATGTCGGCCACCAGACGAAACCGGGACTTCACGATCAGGTGAAGCTCGGCGTCCGGATAGCGCTTGCGCAGCCCACACAGAACCGGTGTCGTCTGCACCAGATCGCCGAAACGGGTCAGGTTGAGGATGCCGATGCGCTTCACGCGGCGACCTCCTGATCCGCTTCCTCTGGCGGGTTCTCGACCACACTCACTTCGCTGCGCAGCTCGCACATGAGGAGCAGGATCTTCTCCTCGCGACTCAGCGGCCCCTTACCTGCGGAGACGGCCAGTGCGATGCTGTGGGAATCGATCACGGTTTCGGGATTCAGACGCTGGAGCACCTGCCCCAGAACTTCGTCGTCGCCCAGGTGACTGGAGATTGCACCCGCGGTGGGCAGCAATCTACTTCGCGGCACCAGCGGAACAGGAGCCGCTTCCAGGGCCTGGATCGCCAGCTCCATACGATGCCGGTATGTGTGTTCGTTCAGCGCCCGGGTATAGGCGTGCTCGGCCATCTCGCGTTGTTCGTCTTCGTGTTCCAGGTAGTAGCGGATCTTCTTTCGGCACTCGTTCACATCCGAGAACGTCTCCACTTCGACACCGGGTTCGAACGAATTCGGAAGGTCGCGTCGGACATCGACCAGCTGGAATGCGCGGGCGCCCGCCAGTTCGAAGGTTCGCGGGTTCAAAAAGTCGCCAGCTGGATTGACACCATCGCACCAGGGCGATGAGTGCAGATTCAAGTTGATGCGGGTGCAGTTGAATATGAGGTTGGAGTTTTCGCTCGACTGACGCTGATTTGGTTCCGGCATCACCCGCTGGAATGGCCGAGTCATGGGCCACTCGGTTCCGTAGATCCGCAGCCCTTGAGAAAAGAGAGACTGCAAGAGCTGTACGCGATTGTGATAACCCGCTCCGATGAAGCTCAGATCGCACCCGTAACGATCCACTGCTTCCGGATCTGGTGTGATCGGTCGATGCAGTTCGGGATCAAAACCCATGGGCAACGGAAAACCGTGAACACCCGCTTCGCGAAGAGGGCCGGAAAAGTCGTCTGGCTGTACGTGGAAGATCGTGTCGTAGAAGCGAGAAATATCCCGCCAGTACGACATGACGTGAAAGTCCTCACAGAACCAGAATGCGCGCGTGACTCCGAGTTGACCCATACGCTCGAGAGTGGGCTCATCCAGCGGAGCCTGAGCGAGCGCAAACACGAGATCGGGTGGGTCGATCTCGAAGTCTGAGAGAACGGTCTCGCCGATCACACGGATCAGACTCGCGATCAAGCGAGAGCCGCGCGCGCTCAGGCGATCATCTTCGGACGCGCGAAGAATCTCACGATACGCGGGCAGGAAAGGTGATAGGTCGACTTCGCGGACCCGGTGTCCGAGGCTGCGAAAAGCGCTCGCGCAGGCCTTTGCCACCGGTAGCGAGCCACCGTAGAGAGGCGGAACCACGACGATGTCCAGCTTCGACGAGACCCCGTGTGGGTGGAACCTCGAGGCGATGCGATCGAAAAACTCTCCAGCGCGACTGCGTGCAGCGGGATGCTCGACCAGCACACCCCGGGTCGTGGCCGCGAAAACCGGATGGCGCAGGACCGCCGCTACGTCATTGCCAATTTCAAACTCGATCCGACCGAGCACACTGCTCAGATCTATGTGTTCGAACACGCGGCGACAGAGTTCGGTGCTGGGTTCCACGACCAGGATATCGCCGTCGAAATCCTCCAGGAAGCGCAGAGTGTGAACACCGATACCGAACACAATGAGTCGCTCGGCACCGGCTGCGCCAGCCCGTTCGAGAAAGTGACGCGCCAGTGCACGAGCTTCCGCCTCTGGATCCTGGGCGCTGGCTTCGAGGCGTCGGTCGACGCGTATCGAGGGTCCACCAGAACGAGACGCGACCAGCTCGATGGACGGGCGCGACGCGCACGTTTCCAAACGCCGCGCGAGTTCGGGCTGCGCGGGTCGCAGAGCCGCAAGATTTGAGTGCAGGTATTCCATCTACTTCCGGGGAAGTGCTAGGGAAAGCGATGGAATAAAGAGCAAGCGGCGTGCCGTAGTCAGCGGCGATCGTGGCTGCACGGCGATGCACGGCTGCGCCAGGAGGCGGGCAAAAACTGCCGGGTAGGTGTCAGAGATCAGCCGTCTAGAAGGCTGCGAGTCACCGCTAGGGCGGGGAATTCAGACGGATCGGGAGATGAATGCGGGACGATTCGCCCGCGTGGGGCGATATCCGCAATTCGCTTCGCGGATCAGATGGAGCTCATCGATGCGGGACCGAATGGACTCCTCGAGTCCGACCAGGCGCTGCGAGAGATCGGTTTCGGATGCGCTGAGTTCCGCTGCGAGTTCTGCCGAGACCGGCGCGGACGGTGGTTCACTCTCGAGGGAGCGCTTGAGCTCTTCTCGCCGCTTCGCCAACTCGTCGAACTTCTGTGGCGAAACGGATTGCTTCAATAGAGACCGTGTTGCCTCGAGCCACTCGAGCAAGCGTGGATCGTTCAAACACCCTGCTCCTGGGTCCGGTGCTTCACTTCAACTTCGCGCCAACCCGAAACCAGTGTCTCCATGACATCGATCACCGACAGGAGACTGTCACGAGCCCCGTCAATATTCGCCTGGAGGAGATTGTCGAGGATATAGCGGTAGAGACGATCCAGATTGGCGGCCACTTCTGCACCTTCGTCTCGGTTCAGAGCGAGCTGCAACTCAGACACGATTGCGTGCGCGCGTCCAAGCACCTGCCCTCGAACCGCCGGGTCATCAAAATGTTCATAGCCTCTCCGCGTGAAGCGAATGGCTCCATCGTAGAGCAGAACGATGATACGCACCGGATTGGAAGCGTTGACCTGACCTTGCTGGTATGCCGCATGTGCGTGCTGTGTATTCAGACTCATCGCTTCCCCCTACAGCCCCTAACGGTTCTGCGAGAGCATATACTGACTCAGGAAATCCCCCTGCTGGCGCAGCTGGGATACTATGCGCTCCATCGCCGAGAACTGTTGGATGAGAGAAGCTTCGATATTTTCGATTCGACTCTCTGCAGCATCGACGCTCTTATCGAGGTCGGCAATGGATAGATTCGTTCCGTTGATTCGCGCAACCAGAAGCCCATCGACCGGATCGACGTAGGTATCCGCCAGCGAACGCAATTGGTCATTCAGAGAGTCGGTTCCAGAAAAGAAGGAAGCGACCGCACTGAAGTCGGACGAAAAGGCGGAGCGCAGCTCCGCTTCGTCGAGAGATAATTTCCCGTCCCGACTCAGCGACAAACCAACCTGGCTTGCGGACGTGATACTCCCGCTACCGATGGCACTGGAAAGGATCGATGAAAGCCCCTGCTTCAACCTGACCAGGGTGGAATCGCCCAGGAGAACCCCGCCGCGATTCGTGGTCGGGTCGACCTTCGCCTGTGCCTCGATCACATCCGTGATCTCGTTGTAGCTCGTGACCAGATCTTGAATGCGCGCGACGATCGCATCTTCGTCGCGTTTGATATTGATGGTCACGTTCGTGCTCAGATCGACCTTCTGGGCCTCGATCGTCACGCCATTGATCACGTTGCTGAAAACATTGCTCGAACTGGCGATCTGGAGTTCAGCCGCGGAGTCCGGATCGAGAGTGATCTTCGCATCCTGCGCGGTCTGGGTCTGAGTAAACGTGGGTGCGGTCCCGCCAGAAAGTCCGGAACCGTCAAGCACGATGGTATTCGACGCGCCGGTCTCATCGGCAGTCACGGCAATTCGATAGGGTGTTGCGCTGGCTCCACCATCGTTGATGATGAAGGCCGTGGCACCGACGTCAGCGTCGTTGATCGCCTGGACCAATCCCTCGAGCGTGTTGTTGCTCGTATCGATGGTGAGCGCTTGAGCGCCTGCGCCAGCTACGTTGATCGTGAAGGTTCCGGTTCCGATGTCGGAAGTGCTGGTAAGATAGGCGCTGGAGAGTTCGCGCTCTTGCTGAGCCAATTGGTCCACTCGGATCAACAGGCTTCCGCGAGTGGCCGAGCTGGTTACTGTTGCGGTCGCGATGGTATCGCTGGTCGACGTAGCCGTCAGCTGAGCGTACTCTTCGAAGGCAGACGGACCCGAACCGACGAGGTCCATGTTGTCGATGTCGCGCAACAGATTGCGGAAGCTCGTCGCCTTGGTGTTCAGATCCTGGTAGATCTCGAGCTTCGACGCGAACTCGGTCTTGCGCTTTTCGAGCAGATCGATAGGTCGACGCTCGAGTTTGAGGATGTTCGCGATGACATCCTCAGTCGGAAATCCAGAAGCCAGACCTCCGAACGTAAGCGAACCAATTCGGGTTCCCATAATCTTCCTTTCGTTCGCGATCACCTTCGAGTTGAGCTTTACGCTCGGGTTTGATTAGGCGACGACTCGCGAAGCAGGAGCGAGATCCCTCCGGTACTTACACACGCAGATAGGCGGGGAGGGAAAGTCCCTCCCCGCCTTCGACTCAGCTATGTTGAGACGATTGCGAAAGGCCTACTCCTACTGGAGGAGGCTGAGAGCCGCCTGCGACGAAACATTGGCCTGAGCCAGGACGGCGATACCGGCCTGCTGCAGTACCTGATTTCGTGTCAGTGCTGCAGTCTCGGCCGCGACGTCTACGTCTCGGATCCGAGAATTAGCAGCAGACAGGTTCTCTACCGAAGACTGCAAGTTGTTGATGGTAGACTGGAGTCGGTTCTGGGCCGCACCCAGATCACCGCGAACGGTCGAAACGGACGTAAGGGCCGAGTCGATCGTGGCGAGTGCCGATTGCGCCGACGTTGCCGTAGAAACTGCGGCATTGCTGGACGTAATCGCCAAACCACTCGCCGTCGAATTACCGACCGAAAGAGAAATTCGATCGACACTCGAGTCGTTGTTGATGCCAACCTGGAAGGTCAGAGCGTTGCTCGTACCCGACAGAGTTCCATCGAGCAGAGTTCGGCCGCCGAACTGAGTAGCATTGGCAATACGAGTGATCTCACTCTGTAGAGAGCTGAACTCATTGTTCAGGAAACTGCGCTCCGTATTGGAAACCGCGCCCGAAGACGACGATTGCACAGCGAGCTCTCTCATTCGGATCAGGATGTTGGCGATCTCGTTGAGTGCGCCTTCAGCGGTCTGAATAACGGAGATACCGTCATTCGCGTTGCGCTCTGCCTGCTGCAGACCTCGAATCTGAGCACGCAAAGACTCCGATATGGCCAGTCCGGCCGCATCGTCTCCCGCACGGGTAATTCGCAGACCCGACGAGAGCTTGTCAAGTGATCGCTCTAGTGCGCTTTGTGTTCGTCCGAGGTTCTTCTGCGCAGTAAGCGAAGCGATATTTGTATTGATCCGGAGACCCATACGCATTCCTCCCTGAGTGGTTATCCGCAGGGCGTCCTTGCCCTACGCCCCCCCCTTAGCTGGTCAATGCGGCCGAGTATTGGTCGCAGTGAACTCTTCGGGGGCACCAGAATTGATCTTTAGTGATACTGGAATTCTCTAGAATAGACGGAAGATCCTAAAGGGGGCGCAGAAAGGCGCCGAAGTAACCGGAATATGAGTGGATATTCCCAGGATTCAGGTATGGCCTCCCAAATCCGTCTGGACTCTTATCGACGTGAAATTGTCGAGTTTCTCGACTGTCACTTCGACGGAACACCAGGAGTGGTGGACGAGTTCCCTACCCTGATGGGCCCGGGCGGGCGCAGCTTCGTATTGCGCGGCGAAGCAGACCAGGTGATCGCACATGCGGCCTGGCGCCCGTGCACGCTTCGTTGCGGTGAAAAGCGCGTGCGAGCGGCAGCGATCGGACTCGTAACCACCTCTGGGACAGAGCGACAACGCGGTCACGCTTCCCATCTGGTGAACCACTGCGTACGCAACGCGAGCACGACGAGTGCCGAAGTCGTCTTCCTGTTCGCACCGCCGCGCTCGCTCTATACCCAGTTGGGTTTCGTCCCAGCCGGTCGCGAGCGCGTGATTCGCCTCGAAGGCGGACAGTTGAACGACGACAAGCGCGTTCGGCAAGGCGAACCGGAACGGGCGGAAGAACTGCTGAGATTGCTTCGCGCACATCCGGTTGGAGTTGAGCGCAGCGTGAACGAATTCCAGCGGCTACTGGCCGTGCGCGATACGCACTTGTGGGTATTGGAAAACGAGGAACAGATCGAAGCCTATTGTGTAGTGGGCAAGGGCCGAGACCTACAGGGAGTCATCCACGAGTGGGCCGGTGAACCCGCCTCGGTGGAAACGCTCCTGTGCGCGGTTGCGGCGCGCACTCAGGAACAGGTCTGGGTACTCTCACCGGTCGCGGAACCCGCTCCGGTTCAGGGTCCCACGACTCTGGGGCCGGTGGCGCAGTTCCGGATCTTGAAACCCGAGAGCCTGGGAAGCGACGACCCGCGTGTATTGTTCGGACACGCCGAGGACCCGGCCCAGCTTCCTCTTTATGTATGGGGACTGGACTCGGTCTGACCCGGGCCTTCGCGAGTGCTAGGGTGCGCCCGTGACCCCTGGAGAATCCCGAAACCCGACCCGAGAAGTACGCGCCGGAAGAGTCCGGATAGGCGGCGGAGCGGCCATTTCGGTCCAGAGCATGTGCGCCACGCGCACTCAGGACGTGGAAGCGACCGTTCGGCAGATCGAGACTTTGCACCGCGCGGGAGCCGCTCTGGTGCGCGTTGCGGTCGACAGCAAGAGCGACGCTGAAGCCCTGGCCGAGATCCGCAAACGCACGGAAGCCGGCCTGGTGGTAGATCTTCAGGAACACTACAAACTCGCGGAACGGGTCGCACCCCAGGTCGATAAACTGCGCTACAACCCCGGCCATCTGCACCACCACGAACGGCATCGGCCGATCGCCGACAAGGTGGCCTGGATTGCGAACGTCGCGGGCAGCCACGACTGCGCACTACGCGTGGGTGTGAACTGTGGGTCCGTTGCTCCGGAATACGATGAGCGCTTTCCAGGGGACTCGATCGGCGCCATGGTGGCGTGCGCCGTCGATCACTGTGAAATGCTCGACGCTCTTGGCTTCACGAATTTCGTGGTGTCGCTCAAGGACTCGGACCCCGCAAAGGTCGTCGAGGCGAACCGGCGTTTCAGTGCTCAACGCGCCGACGTACCACTGCACCTGGGCGTGACCGAAGCTGGAATGTTGCCGGACGGTGAGAACAAGACCCGCATCGCGTTCGAGCAGCTGATCCCGAAGGGGATTGGAGACACAATTCGCGTCTCGCTGACACTTCCCAACGAACGAAAGCAGGAGGAAGTGGAGGTGGGCTTACGCATCCTCGACGACATCCACGCAGGCCGTTTTCGTTCGGTTCCCGATCTCTCGGGACTCAACATCATCTCCTGTCCCTCGTGCTCGAGAGTCGAGAACGAGAAGTTCATCGAACTGGCGGCGAAGGTGAAGGAGTCGACACAGTACGCCAAAGGGCAGGACGTGACGATTGCCATCATGGGCTGTCGCGTAAATGGACCCGGCGAAACCGATAGCGCCGACCTGGGTCTGTGGTGCGGCCCGAACTACGTCAACCTGAAGCGCGGTACCGAAAAGCTGGGAGCCTTCGGCTACGACGAAGTTCTACCCAGGCTACTGGAAGAACTCAACCAGGTGATCACCCGGTTGAAGCAGTAGAAACGCGTCAGGCAATCTCCCAGCGCTTGGAGGCCAAGCTTCGGTAGGCCGCATGTAGCCAGGCGAAGCTCTGTGCGCCGTGATCGTTCTGGAGCTCAGGCGACATCCGGCTGCGCATGAAATAGCTCAGCACCTCTTCGGTGCCTTCGCTTTCGAGGTATCCGGGACCAAAGGCCTCTTCGTAACCGTCGATGGAGCGCAGCGAAGCCTGGGCGTTTCCGAGCACGATCTCTCCCTTGTCGCCGATGCAACGCACGACGGGACCCGCGAGTTGTTCGTTCCACGACACGTCGATGCGCGTACAGAGTCCGTGTTCGTGTTCCGTCTCCACGATTGCCTCGTCTTCGACTTCCGCACCCTGAACGTGGGTTGCCCGGAGCATGCGGATGCTGTGGATCGGACCGGCGAGGCGTTCGGCGATATCGATCGCATCCGAGCCGTGCTCCATCCAGGCACCGCCACCGGAAAGTTCTGGGTTGCCGTACCAGCTCGCCGAGGCATCGCGCTTGCTCGAGAGCGTGACCTCGATCTGGCAAAGCCGGCCGATGCGCGCTGCACTGATGCGTCGCTCGACTTCATTGAGCGCGGCGTGTGTGCGAAAACGAGAAGCGGTGCACGCGACACGACCCAGGCGTTCGGCCAGAGCGGCGATCAGGTCCGCGTCTGCCGGAGTCGTCGCGATCGGGGGCTCAACAAGAACATCGATATTGGCCATGAGTAGTGGGCGCGCTACATCGAGATGCGTCGACGGCGGAGAGGCAATGATGGCAATGTGAGGAACGCAGTGGGCAGCGAGCATCTCCGTAACGCTCGCAAAAACTCGGACACCCTCTCCCAGGCGCTTGCGCGCACGACCGGTGTCACTCGAGATGACGGCCTCGAGTCGCACTTCGGGAAACTGGCTTAGCGCTTCAATATAGCCGAGTCCGACTCGACCCAATCCCACGATGACCAACCGCTTCTCCATCGATGCCGACATCCGCTACCTCCACTTGTTGAACCCGGAGATAAAGCAGATTCCGTGCCACGAACAGAAGCGGATAGACGGCGCAGCGATCTCCAGAGACAGGCACTTGGGAAGCAAATGGGAACAGGGCAGCGGGGGCGAGAGGAGTAAAGGTTACCCGTGCTGGCTGCGAACGACGCCGGCGACTTCGCGAGCCAGAGTGATCTCCGCGTCCCAGCCGGCGTTGCGCGGATACGCCTGTGCCGGAGTGCACAGGTACAGAGGAACGCCGTTGGCGCGGAAGCCGGGACGTCGGTCGTGAAGATTGTCGACCGTGAAGATGGGCTCGGCTTCGGCCACACGCGTGACGTGGATGGCCTCGAGATCGGCCGGGTCGAAGTCGCTATAGCACTTGACCAGGTTCTCGACCACCTGCTTTCGCACGACGTCATCGGGCAGCGTGAAACCATCGTCCGACGGATCACAGTGACTGATCAGATAGGTCAGATGCTTGCCGCCGCATTGTCGAGATGGAATCACACGGGTGGATTCGAGAATCGTGCGGAACGGAACGTCCTCGTCGAGCACCAGAGTGTCGTGATACGGGGACAGGGAATGTCGCGAGATCGCAAGGGCAATGATACTGCCCTGCTGCGGTAGCTCGGACGCCTTGGCGATACGCTCGACATGACCTCGAGCGAAACGCGAGAAGGTATCGGGCGTCATGGTGTTGATCAGAGCGTCGAAGTGGCGCGTCCGACCGTCGATCTCCACGGTGCAACCATTGGAATCGGCATCCACCCCGCCCAGCTGCGCGTGGAGTCGAACTTCTCCACCGGCCTCTTCGATATTGCGCCGAAGTTTCTCGGCGAGCCAGCGCGGGCCGCCGCGAACATACCCCGATGCCCTGCGGCGCTGAGTGTGGATCCTCTTCAGCTCCTGCCAGATCTGATAGGCCGGAACCCGATCGGCATACTCGCCGTAACGTCTCTGCAGATAGGGAGCCCAGAGATCGTCGAATGCGTGCTGGCCGAAAATCCGCGGCAACCATTGGGCGGCGGGAATATTGCTCAGGTGAAGCGTGTAGCCCTGTAGGCGGGTCGCGTAAAGCAAACCGGCGGTCAGGCGCGCGCGTTGCGTCAGGGGCATCGAAGTGGCGCGTATCACGTCCAGAGGCGACTTCGCCTCCCAGGCCTGGCAACCGACCAGGACACCGGTCTTTGTAGGTCGCCAGGTCAACCGACCGATCGCGCCGAGCTCGGCGAGCAGTCCGCAGACCGCCGTGTCGGTATTGAGAATGGAATGCGGTGTGCGGTCAACCAGCACACCCTCGTGATCAATCTGCGGACGCAGCCCTCCCAGGTCGGAGGATGGCTCCATGACCACGGGTTTGAACCCAGAACGGGCCAGGTAGTACGCGGACGTCAGTCCGGCGATTCCACCTCCCAGTATTCCAATTCTCGTTCTGTCCACTGTCACTCAACTCCGCACTACAACGCAGCGAGATTCTCATTCGCAAGCAGGATGCCAAGATCTACCTGGTCAGAATCAAAAAGCTGAAACTTCTTCGAAAATGCTGTTCTCGAAACAGCGGAAAAACCCTGTGACCGGGGGAAAAGCCCGGACATACTGCCGTCCTACTTTACACGATTCGGGCCGTCTTGGGACTCTCATGCCCTGCCCGCCTGCTTTTTCAGGGACTTATCAGGAGGAAGCAGTTTGCTCACTGTGGGTTGAAAACCCCCCTTTCTCTCCATCGCGATGGATCGCGATGGATTGCGGTGGCATCGCACAATAACTCTTCGACGAGTGGCATCTTGCGCGCAATTCCAGCCCCTAAAGGCCCGACCCAGAACCGGAACGCCTGTGGCCAAAGTGCGCATTTGGCGCCGTGCGTGGTCAATCCGCTCCGATCAGCTTCCGATGACGAAAGAGGGATTGGACGCGCCGATTCGACTCCGGCAGAGGGACATGGAGTGCTCACTTCGTACACAAAAAGGCTCTCCCTGGCGGCCAGAATCAGCGCACTGGTACTGGCGATGAGCTTCATATCTGCCTGCTTCATGCTCGGGTCATCGCTCGAAGCCACCCGATCGATCTTGAAACAGCAGGTCGAATTCGAGTTGGGTGCCGGTATCGAGCACGCCGCCAGCCTGGTCGAGCACTGGTTCCTGGCTCGGGAACTCGAGATATTGGCCCTGCGTCGCGACCCGCACCTGACCCGCGCGACCGCACCCGGCGAGGCTCTGCACCAGCTTGCCGCCGGTTCGCCGGACTTCAACAGCCTGATGCTCGTCGATGCCCGCGGACAGGTGACCGCCCGCGGCGGAGTCAGCACGGCATTCCAACCGGCGGACGAGAAACCAGCTGGTTCAAAGACGGGCGGGGTCATCGAAACCCCGGCCGGACTCGCGCAGATCTTCTGGGCCTCCCTGCCCAGTGAAGAAAATGGAGAACGCGGCTGGATCGGCGGGCTGGTACTTCTGGATCGCCTCGAGGAATTCTTGCGCACAGAGCATGCAGACAACGGCGGGAGTTTGAGCCTGGTCGATGCGTCGGGTCGAATCCTGATGGGAACGGCCGGCGGCACGACCCCAGAAGCAGACGCGCTGGGCGAGCGGCCAAAAGAGCTCGAGAAGGGAGCCGAGTCAGGCGAAGCACCACGGGTTTACAAATGGCGCAATCCACAAGGTCGCGAGATGCTCGGTGTAGCCGTCCGCATTCCGCGCATCGCCTGGACCCTGGCAGTCGAAAAGGCTTCCAGCCCGGTATTCGCTCCGGTGTCCAGCGTATTCTGGCGACTGGCGCTCTTCCATCTTCTGGTCGCCGCTGTTGGCTGCGCGATCGCCGTGCGCTTCGTTCGCTCTCTAGTGGCGCCCTTGCAGGCTCTATCTGCGGCGGCCCACGCGATCGCGCAGGGCGATATCACGCCCGCGATCTCGGTGCCAAGAGCCGACAGAGAAATCTCGACGTTGGTCGATGCCTTCAACCAGATGGCGGATCGATTGAAGACGAACAGGCGCGAGCTTCGGAAAGGGCGGGAGAAGGTCGAAGCCGCCAAAGCCCGCCTGCGCGCACGCAACGAAGAACTGCATCGCAGTGCCGAGCAGATGGAACAGCTCTCGATCACCGATGGGTTGACGCAGCTTTACAACCATCGCCATTTCCACGAACACCTGGGCCGGGAGATTTCCGCGGCCAGACGCACGGGAACGGGACTATCGCTGATTCTCGTCGATCTAGATGACTTCAAGAAGCTCAACGATCGCTACGGCCATGCCGCAGGCGACATGATCCTGAACCGCGCCGCAAGAGTCATGGCAGAAGCCGTACGCGAGAACGACCTGCTCGCACGCTACGGAGGCGAGGAGTTCGCTCTGGTCAGTAGCCAGAGTTCCCTCGAGGGTGCGGCACGAGTCGCTGAGAAGCTCAGACTCGCCGTATCGGGTGCCGACTACCGTTACGAGACTGACGAAGAGGGCCTGGTCGAGGTGAGTGTGACCATCTCCGTGGGTGTAGCCATGTTCCGCAGCGATACCCAGACGCTGTTCAACGACGCTGACAAAGCCCTGTACGAGGCGAAAAGCGCGGGCAAAGACTGCGTGATGTTGAGTCAGCCCGACTAGCAGACAGCCTCTAGGGAATCTCTGCACAGGGAGGATTCGAGCGAGAAGCGGGAGTCGCCGCCTGCGCTGCATCGCGCTTCGCAGCCGCAGCCTCCCTGTGCAGAGGTTCCCTAGCCCTGTCCCGGAAGTCCATGGCTCATTCAGGCTAGAATGCGCTCCTCATCGTTGTCAGGAGAATCTCATGCCATCGGTTCCGCTTCCCGCCCTCAGTCTTGCCGCCGTCCCCGGTCGCCGCGCCGCGACTCTGGATCTGGCTCGGGAAATCGAGCGACGAGGCTTCGCCGGCATCTACTGTCCGAGCTTCGGCGATGGACTCGGCCTATGCGAGGCGATCGCGATGGTCACCGAACGCATCCCCTTCGGAACGAGCATCGTCAATATCTATCTGCGACACGTTTCCGAGTACGCCTCGACGGCCGCGCTGATCCAGGAACTTTCAGGCGGCCGCTTTCGCTTCGGTATCGGAGTCAGTCACGGTCCAATGCTGGACCGCCTGGGAGTAAAAGCCGGGCCCCCGCTCTCGGACATGCGCGAGTTCGTCGAGAAGCTTCGCGGAATTCCGCGCGTGGGTGAGCTTCCGCCAATCGTGCTCGCGGGCTTGCGCAAGCGCATGGTCGCCATGTCGGGTGAAATCGGCGACGGATTGGTATTCGCGAACTGCGCCCGTTCACACGTTCCCAATTCGCTCGCCGCGCTTTCTGATTCGCAACGCGCAAATCCGGATTTCTTCATCGGAGACATGATTCCCACCTGCATCTCTGAGGACGTGGCAGCTGCAGCAGCCGTCAATCGTCGCACCTTGAGCGGCTACGTCACGATGCCCAACTACCGGGCCTACTGGAAGGAAGCCGGTTACGTCGAGGAAATGGAAGCCATCGAGCAGGCGATCTCTGCCGGTGAGCGCGACAAGATTCCCGAACTGATGAGCGATCGTTGGCTGTCGGACACCACTCTCTACGGACCTCCGTCGAGCATCATCGAGGGCCTGGAAGCCTGGTACGAAGCGGGCATACGCACGCCGATCCTCGTACCGTCGTCGGCCGCAGGCAACCAGATGAAGGCTTTCGAGGAGTTGTTCGCGCTGTTTGGCTGAGCGCGCCTCAGCGTCCCTTGAGTTGCAAACGCCGGGTCGTCTGGAAGCGGCTCGCCTCTTCCGAACTCGGTGGATGCGCTTTCAATTCGAACGACTCGCGCACCCAACCGCCTGAACCCGAGACGAGGAACGTCTCGGCGACCGACAGTATCAGACCGTAGTTTGCCTGGTTTCCCTGCCACTCAGTCGCCATGGGATCCTCTGAACTATAGCGACCGACGAAAATTCCCACCTCTGCGATGCTTCCATTCGATCGTCGCGCGATCAGATACAGAGGTGCCAGCGTCTGAGCATCGGCGTACAGAGTGATCCGCGCGATATTGCCCTCGCGTACCTTGCGCACACCGCTGAGCACGACAGCGCGGCGCAGTTCCCAGCGATCGCTGGCAACCGACAGACCGCTGGGACCGTAGCTGCGTTCGTCTACCGTCGGATAGCCGGGATTGTTCGTATTGATCGGCGCGAGAACGTCCTTCACGCCAAGCGCCTCGAAACGATAGGCGTTGGGACGGATCATGAGACCCACAAAGCCCTTGCGCACAGGTTCCGCCGCAGTCAAGGTCACGTCGGAAATATTCGTTCCGTCGGGCAGGGTCACGCTCGAGGCATCGATGGTGTTCGCGCGTGTGTACGAAGGCAGGTAGACGCCTTCTGCATTCTGGGGCGGTGCTCTGCGCACTTTACGGGAACTCGGAATGTAGACGAATACGTCATCGGTCTCGGAGTAGTCCTGATCTACACTCGCGCGCCGAAACTGCCTCCAGCTGAGACCACGCGAAATCGTTGGCTTTGTGAACTGGCCACCCGCCACGAAACGATTGCGTTCATCGCGGCTCTCCACTCCGGGATAACCGTGCAATGGAAGGAAAAAGAAGCGGCCTTCAAAGCGCTCGACCTTGTGACCGCGATTCATCACATCGCGTAGACGGAAGCGCCCGCGGAAGCCAGCGCCCTGGTAGCGGTAGCGGAAGTTCCAGGCCCACTTGAGCGCGGCGTCGGCGGCTTCGTCGGGAATCGACTCGATTGGAAACGGCAGTCCCGTTCCGCTGTAGTCGATCAGGTCGAAGTCCTCGTTGAGTGTTGCTTTTCCGGCGTGCTCTGCGGTGGCGGCTTCGAAATAGGGCGCCACCGGATAACGGCGATAGCAGGGACCGATCTGCATCATCTGCCCCTCGAAGAAGAAGCTCTGGCGTCGCTCCCAGACTTCGGGCGGCAGGAAATCGGACAGAGGCGCCAGCTTTTCCAGGTCGAGGATCTGTCCGGGATGGATCCGGGAAGGCACGGCGTCCTCTGGGAGGGAATCTTCTTGCGAGGAATTCGAAAGCGTGTGTGGCGGACAGGCTCCTTCTGGTGGCAGTTCTACCGCCTTGGCGGTAAAGGCCACGAAATAGGCAAGAAACAGGCAGTATGTGATGCGCATGAGTGAATCCATCACAGGAAATGGTATCTGATCAGCAGGGCCGGGCGCTTATCTATATCGGGAATTTTCCCACTCATCAGCATGGTTCATCTTTACGGATCATCAGTATGGATCGCTGGAAGCCCCACCCCATTCGAAGAAAGAGCGGGAAGCGAAGAGAAAGCAGGAAGCGAGCGGGTGAAAATGAGCGCGCATTCAGAAATCGACACAGCTGTAAAGACAGGGAAACCGGTCCGATTGCACACCTGTGAAGGTGAGGTCCTGGTGGCAAAGGTTCTCGCGTGCGACGGAGACGTGCTGCGCTACACGGTCGTGCGTTCCTCTCAGCCCGAACGCTACGCGGTCTGCGACTCGACGGGCTTTCGACTGCGCATCGAAGACATCGAACGCGCCACTGTCTTGAACTCGGAACAGGCCGAACGCAGCGGTCGCCGCCGCGGTCGCTAGAACGCACTACTCCCCGGCCAGGATTCGCAGAGCTTCCCCGTGCAAGGCCGAATTGCCGCTGACAAAACTGCCTGCGTAGATTGAACGCTCCCCGCTCAGTGAAGTTGCACGTCCGCCCGCCTCTTCGACCAGGATCATCAGCGGTGCGATATCCCAGGGCGCGACGATCGGGTCGACTGCGATTTCACCCGCACCTTCGGCGACCAGGCAGTGCTGCCAGAAGTCACCGAGTCCGCGCTGCCTTCGCGTAGCGTGGGCGAGCGTCATCAGGGTCGGCGGTGTCTTCAGCGCTTCGACACCGCCCACACTGCCGTGAAACAACTGAGCCTCCCCGAGTTCCGCGACGGCTGATACGTGTAGCCGGCGTTGACCCGCGAACGCACCGAGACCACGCTGAGCCGTCCAGCGCTCGTGCAGCATAGGTGCGCTGACCAGACCCGCGGTAATTTCGCCCTGCTCCTCGATGGCCAGCAGCGTGGCGAATATCGGAATACCGCGCACGAAATTGCTGGTCGCGTCGATCGGATCGATGATCAATCGGGTCGCGTCGCTGCCAGCGGTCTCTCCCTGCTCTTCCCCCAGGATCGAGAGCTGCGGGAAGCGCTGGAGCGCCAGGCTTCGGGCCATTTCTTCGATCGACTCGTCGGCTTCGGTAACCCAGGTGGTATCGGCCTTCGAATCGACGCGCAGATCGCTGCGACGGAAGAAGCGCGTCGCGATCGCGTCGGCTTCGTCGGCGATCTCATTCAACAAGTCGAGCCACGGCGTCGTCATTACGCGACCTTATCGCAACTCAGAGAGACAGGCGATCCTCCTGTACGCGCGCGCGTTCGAGCGCCCCGTCGAGGCTCTCGAGCAACCCTCCGAATTCGCCTCGGCTGGAACGGGGGACGACGAACGAAGCGCCGATCACGATGCGCAGACCCTCGGGCGCACCGCTGAATTCGATCTCGTCGAACTCGATCTGCTCGCGGATGCGCCGTCCGGCGGGCAGGAGATCCTCGCCCCCGCAGTCGGGCATCAAGATCGCGATCTTGTCCACGCAATAGCGGGCGAGATCGTCTTCGTCGCGGATCACGCGCTGCAGACGATCGCCTAGTTCGCTCAGGATCTGCTCGAGCACGACCGGCCAGTTCTCACTGGAAAGGGCAGGATCCTTGGCCTGCTCGATCTCCAGGACGAGCATTCCCAGGGCGCAGCGGCGCTGGCCGGCACGCGCGTAATACGCCTCGAGCAGGCGCTCCATGGAACGGTGTTGCAGGAGATTCGTCGACTCATCGAGACCGAGAGTCGGTTTGAGCGCCTGGCGAATATCTTCGAATCCGCTGCGCCCGCCGCCCGTCGCCGCGGCGTAGAGGTAGGCGCTTCGATCGGCCTCGATCGCGATATTGCGCAGGATCTCACCGGCATCTTCGAGCAGATCCCCGAAACTGCGTTGCCGGGAAGGCGGAATCTCGAAGGGTTCCGCGGTCTCGCGCAGTTCTTCTGGCAGAGCGTCCAGAACCCGCTCGGCGACGGCCGGGGCAATTCCGGTGATCTCCTGGAGCCTCTGAGCCAGATCGCTGGCTTCGTGGGCGAAGCCTTCGACGGTCATGACACGTGCGCACAGCCATGCGCCATCGAGGAGTGCAACCGGCCCTTCGCCTTTCGCTGACGCCCCACCCCCGCGGTGGTGCTGCCCGATGGTGCGGCACAAGTCCTTGGGCAGATTCCACGCGTTGAGCAGCAGCGCACCCACGCGCGCGTGGTCGCTTTCGAGTTCGGAGCGCTCGAGTTCGATCAGATCGGCCTCGCCCGCCAGGAATCGTCGAGCCAGGTCCCGGTATTCGGGCAGCACCTCGTACATCCACGGCACCGCCGCGTCGCAGAGCAGACCGGCGCTGAAGGCTTCTTCGGGTTCCCAGCCACCGCACTCCTGAGCCAGACGACGAGCGGCCAGAGCGGTCATCAGTGATGCGCGCCAGAGCTGGTCCATGACGCGAATGGATTCCTCATCGTCCCGAAGGCGGTCGGCAAACGAGAACGAGAGCGCGATGCTGCGCACCGTGTTCAGACCCAGCCGGTTCAGTGCGTCCGGCAGTGCTTTCACCTCGCGGGACATGCCGTACATTGGTGAATTCGCCTGGCTGAGGAGCCGAGCCACGATGGCCGGATCGACACTGATGGCCTCGGCGAGTTGCGCACTGCCCAGATCGTCGCGTAGTAGACCCAGAAGTCGCTGGGCAACCGATACTAGCGTCGGTAGCTTCGCGGACTCCAGGAGTCTGGCTTCAAACTCGTTCAAGGCGTGCCTCCGGCCGCACATCAAGGCGCGACTCAGCGATCGAATCGGCCTTTGCGAGAGCCGAGTTGAGGCGATAGCAGCCGTTTCTGAGCGAGGCAAAGTATGGGGTTCGTCGTCGAGCATTCGCTCGTCCCCTTGCTCCAGGCGCAGCGACGGGGATAATCAGTGCGCCGACGCGAACCTATCAAGGAGTACCGCCGTGTCATCAGGCGTCCCCGCCGCCTCCGCAGAGCAGATTGCAGCCGCCGCCCGCACCATTCGGGTACTGAGCGTCGACGCCGTGAGAGCCGCCGGAATCGGGCATCTGGGCCTACCGCTCGGATGCGCCGAGATCGGTGTCACGCTGTTCGCCGAGAGCCTGCGTCACGACCCTGCAGACCCGAACTGGCCCGACCGGGACCGCTTCGTGCTGTCCGCTGGTCACGGATCCATGCTGCTCTACTCCCTGCTCCACCTGTCGGGCTATCCGCTGACGATCGACGAGATCCGCAAATTCCGACAGCTGCATTCGCTGACGCCGGGACATCCCGAGTTCGGAGTGACGGCCGGCGTGGAAGTCACCACGGGTCCACTGGGCCAGGGTTTTGGCAATGCCGTCGGAATGGCGCTCGCGGAACGCATTCTGGCGGCGCGCTTCGGCTCCGAGCTGATTGATCACCGGACCTTCGCGCTGGCCAGCGACGGAGATCTGATGGAGGGAGTGGCCTCGGAAGCCGCCTCGCTCGCCGGTCATCTGGCGCTCGGCCGACTGATCGTGCTGTACGACGACAACGGAATCACGATCGACGGTCCCACGAGCCTGTCTTTCTCGGAGAACGTGCCCGGGCGTTTCGAGGCCTACGGATGGGACGTGCAGACGATCGACGGCCACGATCCCGCCGCCATCCGCTCTGCGATTGCCAGCGCTCGCGCGAGCGAGGACCGTCCGCATCTGATCGCTTGCAAGACCCACATCGGCTTTGGCTCACCCGCTGTCGACCAGTCGGCGGCTCACGGCTTCGGCATCGGCGACGAAGGCTCGGAGCAGACACGCCAGAACCTGGGCTGGAGCGCCCCACCCTTCGAATTGCCCTCGGATGCGGGCGAGGTCTTCCGCGCCAATGCCGAACACGGTGCCCGGCAGCGAAGCGAGTGGCAGGAGCGCAAGCGCCTCGCACTCAAGGATCCCGAACTCGCCGAACTCTGGAAGTCGATGCTGGAGCGCAACCTGCCCGACGATCTGGATCGAATCCTTCCCGACCTGCGCGGCGAGAAGCCGATGGCCACGCGTCAGGCCTCGGGCAAGATACTGAACTCGCTCGCGCCCAGGGTACCGGCATTGATCGGAGGCTCGGCCGATCTGGCGGGCTCGAACAATACGACCCTCAAGGGCGCAGGCGATGTCGTTCGCGACAAGTTCGAAGGACGCAATCTGCACTTCGGCGTGCGCGAGCACGGCATGGCCGCAGTTGCGAACGGACTTTCGCTACACGGAGGCGTGCGCCCGTACGTCGCCACATTCCTGGTGTTCAGCGACTACATGCGTCCGTCGATCCGACTCGCGGCGCTCATGAATCAACCGGTCACGTACGTGTTCACGCACGACTCGATCTTCGTCGGCGAAGACGGTCCCACCCACCAGCCCGTAGAGCAGATCGCCGCACTGCGCGCGATCCCGGGATTGAATGTCTGGCGACCGGCCGACCCGCGCGAGACGGTCGCCGCCTGGAAGGCTGCACTGGAACGCGAAGACGGACCGACGGCTTTGATTCTGACACGCCAGGCCCTTGAAGTGATCGAACTGGACGCGGTGGAAGAGAAAGCGACGCGGGGCGGCTATGTGCTGCACGCAGAGTCGGGAGGCCCTCCGGAACTGGTCGTGGTAGGAACGGGTTCAGAAGCGCAACTGGCACTGGCTGCGGCGCGAACTCTGACAGAAGAGGGACGGCGGGTTCGAGCGGTCTCGATCCCCTGTCTCGACACGTTCCTTCTCCAGGACCCGGCGTTCCAGGGAGAGATCCTCGGTGACGCGCCCCGTCTCGCTGTCGAGGCGGGAGTAGAACTCGGTATGGCAGCGCTCTTGCGTCCCGGCGATCGCTTCCACGGCATGAACGGTTTTGGGGCGTCTGCGTCCTACAAGGTTCTGGCCGAGCACTTCGGCTTCACCCCGGAAGCAGTGACCGCGATCGCGCGCGAGATGCTCTGAGCACTCCGAACTCTCCGGTCGGGTGAACTACCGGGTCGGGCGACAGATGGCGGTGCTCACGCCGTCCAGGGCCCTCGTAAGCAGGAGCAGATCGGCAGCGTTGATGATGCCGTCGGTTGGGCCTCCCGATTCGGGTGCCACGTCGAGCAGGATGTGCTGCAACTCGCTGATCGAGTTTGGGTCGTCGAGGAGATCCAATGCCATCGCTACGTCACCAGAATCCACGATTCCGTTGGAATTTAGATCGCAGAACAGGGTGTCCACATCGCAGGCGTCCCCGATTCCGTCGCCGTCGCTGTCGATTTGCGAAGCGCTCATTTCCAGGCAGATATCGAGTGGACCGAGTGTGTGCGCGGGAAACAGCAGACCGGGAATCGCGTCGACCAGACCATCCTGGTCGCGATCGTTGGTATCGCGCGCCTCGCACAGGAAGGCCGGCGCGGGATCCGGCGGGGACGGGTAGCCGAAGGTGTGGTCGAGGATCGCCTGGACGCGCAGGCGATCGTTCTCCGTCATCACGCCATCCCCGTCCGTATCGGCCAGAGGACCCGGAGCGCCGCAATCGAAGTCGGCGGGGAGTCCCGCGGGCGCCGAAGCCTGATTGACACAGTAGTCGAAGGCATCCGCGTCGCTCTGGTCGATCAGCCCGTCGGGCACCAGATCGGCACACTGACAGGCGTCGCCGATCCCGTCTTGGAAATACGTAGCTCCGACCGGTGGAAAGAAATTGATCGGGCCACCGCCGCTATCGGGTTCGGGCGCAGCAGTCGGCCAGTCCGGGCAATTGTCACAGGCGTCGCCGATCCCGTCACCGTCAGAATCGATATTGGTGCGTGAAAACGTCGTAGAGCAAAAATCTTCCGAACCAAAGCCGTCACCGTCGAGATCGTCGTCACACAGATCGCCGATACTGTCGCCGTCGAGGTCTTCCTGGTAGCGATTCTGATCCTGGGGGCAGTTGTCGCAGGCGGCTCCGGCGAAGTCACCATCGACGTCCACCTGATCCGGATTCGGAACCTCAGCGCAGTTGTCATAGGCGTTGGCCGTTCCATCCTCGTCCGCATCGTTGTGGATGCTGAACTGGGTCACGGAAAGAACCGGATTGGTTCCGAGAACCGACGGGGAATAGTCCACCGGATCGGGCACCGTGTCGATCGTCAGAGCCTCGACCTGGTCGAGCGTACTCGCGTTCTGATAGAAGCGCACCAGCGCGAGCAATCCGGCGCCATCCGATCCAGTGTGGTCGACGGTCGTTTCCAGGTACTCGAATTGCGGATTGTCATTGGGATCGAGCGGATCGTCACCGGGATCTATTGGATTGTCCGGAAATGCCGAGAAGCGCAGCGTCTTGTCATCGTTGACGATATGACCCGCCGCCGTCATGAACAATTTCTGGGCGGTGGACATGTAGTTCGGGTCACTCGAAATTTCGGCGACGAGATCACCACCGCGACTACCCGGTTGCAGATCATGCGTCAGCAGGATCGTCGGATACGGCGACGCCAGGAAACTCGCCTTGATCCAGTCCGACCAGACCAGGCGGGTGCTGTACTCGTGAATATCCCAGGGCGGCGCAACGACGCGCACGGGTTGTGCACCTAACTGGAACTCGAAGATATGCCCCATGGCGTTATCGCACTCCGAGGGAATGCTCTCTCTGCAGTAGGGCGTGGCATCGACGATCTTCGTCTCGATCAGCTTGAAGGCGCGATCAGCCTGCTCGAACTGTGTTTGCAGCGCCTGGAAATGAGCTTCGCCGAAGTAGCTGGAAAAACCGGGAACTGTGAGAGGGGAAGCCGGCGACCCGTAATTGTCGTGGTTGCCACGCACGATGCCGTACGGAATATCCGCGCTGGCGATCTGTGCCCAGAAATCCTCGACTCGCTGCCACTGGCTCTGTGCACCTTCATAGACGTCGCAGCAGGAAAAGCACGATCCGTTCGGGTCGGAGCCTCCGGCAATATTGAAACACAGGTCATCGCATCCACCGACCGTGTCGCACACGCCTGGATCCTGCGAAACACTACAACCCGGATCGATGCGATTCGCAATGCAGTAGGTTGAATTGACTGTCGGACACAGACTGGGATCGCAGGTATCGGGCAGAGGCAGGTGATGTCCGGATGCGATCGAATCACCGACCTGCAATACGAAGTCGATACCCTCGCT
>JAAELY010000053.1 GCA_024226335.1 bacterium | reverse complement strand
AGCGCGGAGCGCGGCATGAGATAGCCTGGGGTGAGGCTTGGCGAACCCCAGGGCTGTCGGACCCGAATCCTTGAGCCCTGGAGGGGCGACATAGCCTTCTCGGACGTGCTCGACTTGCCGTATGCCGCCCCTGCGGGGCTGGATCTTTGGGGGCGGGGAAACCTGGGGTTCGGCGGCCTCACCCCAGGCTATCTCATATCGCGCTCCGCGCTGGATCCGGAGGTCCCCAGATTGTGCCGAGTGATTGCCCCTCGATAACATTGATCTCAAAGACCTGGCCCGGCCACCCCGGTCATTCCGGAGACAGCCCCGGCAAAGCGGCCGCCCGGTTTTTCGATCCCGGAAGCCCGAGCCTACCAAAGCGGGCGGCCGCGTTCTCTTCGGCCGGGCGGTGCCCGGCGCGGGACGAGCGTCTGGACAGGGCCTGTGCACGCGGGCCGGATCCGTGGACCCGGGCCCTCCGGCGAATGGGTGCCCTGTGCTCACAAGACGAAAACCGAGGTTGTCGTTGCGGATGCCGGGAGGGTTGTTGTTGCGATTCGAGGCGCGACAGTTGCGCGCGTTCGAATTCCAGCCACCGCCTCGGTTCACGCGGTTCGAGCCTCATTCGGCGCTCACCCCAGAGCCGAAGATTGTGCGAAGAAGCACCGGCGCAGCCGGCGTGTCGCAGCGTGCTCGATGTGGGCGACGCTGCTGCGCACCGACGTCGCCAGCTCCTCCGCCGAGATTCTACCCTGCTGAAACGCCCGTTCGCGCCGCCGGATCCTACGTCGCATGCGGTGCCATCGCTGCCCCTGCAAGCGGATCGTTCGGGGGAATATTCGGAATCCGAGAAAGGGAATGCCCTGGCCCGTGGGAGCTAGCCAGGTGGCTTTCCCTTTGAGGCGCAAACTCAGATCATCTGCGAGATACCTGCGTATCGCGGCGCGATGTAGGTGAAGCTCCGCCTTGGTCTCGGCAAAGATCAGGACATCGTCCATGAAACGGAGATAGCCGCGGGCTCGGAGTCTCTGTTTCACGAATCGATCGAGCTGGCCGAGGACGTGATTGGCGAAATACTGGCTGGTCAAGTTGCCGATCGGCAGCCCCTGGCCGGGTTGTTGTCCGGGAACCGGCGCGTCGATGATCCGGTCGAGAAGGGCGAGCAGGCGCGCGTCTTTGAACATTCGGCGCAGGAGATTCTTGAGCACCGCGTGATCAATCGTTTCGAAGTAGCGGTCGACGTCGCCCTTCAGGAAGTAGGGAAACCGGCGCGCCTGTCGCTGGGCGTAGCGCACGGCGGCATGGGTTCCCTTGCCGACTCGACAAGCGTAGCTGTGGGCAAAGAGGGCTCGCTCGAAGAAAGGGTCGAGCACGTTCATGATCGCGTGATGCACGACCCGGTCGCGAAAATCAGCGGCACTGATGCGCCGGAGCTTGGGCTCGCGGATGGTAAACGAACGATATGGCTGCGGGCGCCAGCTGCCGGTCGAAAGCTCTTGCTGCAAGGTGAGGATCTCGGGCTCGAGATGGAAGAGAAAGCGTGCCACCGCCGGCTTCGCGGTCTTGCCCGCAGCGGCTTTCTTCGCCGCGCTCAGGAAGTTGTCCCAGGTGACGATCTGTTCGAAGAGATGGCCATGACGTTTCACCGCTTCTTCTCCTGGCTCTTGCGCCAGCCGCCGAGCATGCTCCCGACGTCGTAGAGGACGCGCATCGAGTGTTCGTACTGCCGGCTCGGCAGGTGTTTGTGATGATGGCTGACGCGCAGGAGGACCCGGAGCTTTTCCAGTCGGAGGTTGGCCCGCCGCAGATGTTCCAGTTTTTGGCGGCTGTAGCGGGCTTCCACGAGATCTTCGACGACGTCGAGCGCGAGGTTGTCGATGCGCTGCGAGAGCGTGAAACGGACCTTCTTGGGAAACTTCTCGGTGGTCGGCAGCAGCCAGTTGAGGAACTCCAGCCACTTGGTGAAGATCGGCAAATCGTCAGTCGTTGCGGTCATCAGCGTCAGGCTCCTTCTCGGTCGGAGGGGACGGGCTTTCCGCTGTACCCATCAGGTAAGACACGATATCCTTCCCGTATTTTTTCAGTTTCGCACTGCCGAAGCCTTCGATCTCGCCGAGCTTGCTGACGGTGCGCGGGCGGGTGCGGACGACCTGTGCCAGCTCACGGTTGGTGCAGATGATGTAGGGCGGGATCCCCTGGTCTTTCGCTTTCTGGGCGCGCCATTCGCGCAGGGTGTTGAACAGCGGCCAATCCGATTTCTCGAGGAGATCACGCCAGGCTTCGCGCTGGACTTTCTTGCCCGCATTCTCCTCTGGCTTGGCCGCGGCGATGACCGGGCGGTAAACCAGAACGAGCGCCAGATGCGGCTGGCCGAGGTGGTCGAAGAAATGATCGCGCAGGCCGAGCAGATCCTTGTCGGCGAGAAAGCGCTGCAGCGGCTCGTCGTCGAAGCGACCGAGCTCGAGATCGAAGGCCAGGGTCATGACGCGGAGCTTCATCATCAGTTCAGAAGAGCCTCAAAGATCGTAAGACTTCGGTTTCCAATTT
>JAAELY010000052.1 GCA_024226335.1 bacterium | reverse complement strand
CTGCTGCGAGTACCGAGCAGGCTCAGGGGATCGAGCAGGTGAACAAGGCGATCAGCGAGATGGACGAGATCACTCAGCAGAACGGCGCGCTGGCCGAGGAAGCGACCAGTGCCAGTGAGGAACTCGCGACCAACGCGATCGACATGAACCAGGTCCTGTCGTTCTTCTCCTCGGGTGATAACGGCGGACACCACGAGATGGACACACCGCCCACATCCCCCAAGCCTCACGCTGCCGAGCCGAGTCCTCTGACTCAGTCAGCGCCAGTTCCGGAATCCTCCGGTCCCGAAGGGTCCGACGATGAGTGGGAAGAGTTCTGATACGGACGTCGGTTCCAGCACACCTCAGCTGAACATGATGACCTGTCGGGCAGCTTCACCTTTGCGCATGAGGTCGAATGCGTCGTTGATCTCTTCAATCGGGATCCGCGATGAAATCATCTGGTCGAGGTGCAAGCGCCCGTCCAGGTAGAAGTCGATATAGCGCGGCATGTCGAAGCGAAACCGGTTCGATCCCATGTACGAGCCGGTCACGTTCTTCTCCTGGAGGGTGAGATCCGCTGCGGAGATCGGCACCATCTGGGTGATCGGCACGACGCCAACCAGTACCGAGGTCCCCCCGCGTCCCGTCATCGCAATCGCCTGCTGGACCGTCGCCACGGTTCCGATGCACTCGAACACGAAATCCGCACCGCCCCCGGTCAGATCGTGGACCGCTGCTGTGGCGTCGTTCTCGGAGGCGTCGACGCAGTCTGTCGCGCCCAGTTCGCGTGCGAGGTCGAACTTCCAGGCCTGGGTATCGACCGCGATGATCTTGCCCGCACCGCGCAGGCGCGCGCCCTGAATCGCTGAAAGCCCAACGCCACCGCAACCGATCACGACCGTGGCCTCACCGGCCCGGACGTCGACGGTGTTGAGCACTGCGCCAAGACCCGTCGTCACACCACAACCGATCAAGGCCGCGCGATCCAGCGGCATGTCTTCGCGAATCTTCACCAGCGAGCGCTCTGGACACAGCATCTTCTCGGCGAAGGAAGAAAGGTTGGCAAACTGCATGATCGGGTCTCCGCCCCGACTGAGTCTTGGCTTCGCGTCCAATGGGCGACCCTCGTACTGGCTCGGGCACAGATAGGGTCGTCCAGCGGTGCAGAACTTACACACCCCGCACCATGAAGTGAGACAGCCGATCACGTGATCACCGGGAGCGAATTCGCTCACGCCCTGCCCCACGGCCTCGACGATTCCAGCCGGCTCGTGGCCCAGGATGCACGGAGGGGGGACCGGAAGCGAGCCTTCGATTACGTGAAGATCGCTATGGCAGATACCGGAAGCGGACGTCTTCAAGAGAACTTCACCGGGACCGGGATCGTCGATCTCCACGTCTTCGATCTCGAGCGGCGCATTGTTCGCACGCATCACGGCGGCCTTCATCGCGTTTCTCCTTGGCTGTTTCCCATGACATCCGACAATGCCCGAGACTCGTTCGTCCTCGAGCACCGGTTTTTCACTCGCCCGTGAATACAGGCTTTCGCTTTTCCGCGAAGGCCCGCGGTCCTTCGCGGGCGTCTTTGGAAGCGAAGACGGGCCCACCGTACTCGAGTTCCTTTTCCAGGGCTTCGGCTTCGCTATAGCTTTCGTCGATCTCGCGCAACACGCGCATGAGAGCGCGGATCGAAACGGGGCCATTCTCGCAGATCACCGCGGCGATCTTCCGCGCTTCGGCCAGGGCCTGACCACTGGGAACCACCCGACCGACCAGTCCGAAGTCGAGCGCTTCCTGAGCGGTGACGTGTCGCGCAGTGAGCAGGATCTCGGCGGCCAGGGTGTAGGGGATCTGTCGGCGCAGGCGCACACTGGATCCGCCGAGTGGAAAGAGTCCGCGCTTGGCCTCGGTGACGCCGAAGATCGCATCCTGTGCAGCGACGCGGATATCGGTGCCCTGGAGGATCTCCGTGCCTCCGGCTACTGCAAAACCCTCGACCGCCGCGATGATGGGCTTCATGGGTCGGTTGTGCCGGAGCAACGCCTGCCAGTGAACGTCGGGCACTTCGGCCATCAGCTTCTGGAATTCCTCGTCCTTCTCTCCGCCCCCTCCCATCGCCTTGAGGTCGGCGCCGGCACAGAACACATCGCCGCGACCGGTGAGGATCGCCACCCGGAGGTCGGGATCCTCGTCGAGCATACGCCAGGCCCGATACATCCCCGCCAGCATTCCGCTGCTCAATGCGTTCTTCGCTTCAGGCCGGTTGAGAGTGACAGTCAACACATGGCCCTCGCGTTCGACCAGACAGTGCTCGGGATTCATGACGGGGAACTCCTGCGTCGGGGGATGTCGGCAAAAAGACTCTGTGCGCGACCCGAAGGCTCGCAGGAGCGCATCATTTCATTTCGTAGTCGGCGAGGCGCGGCTTTGCCATTTCGTCGCGAAGGCGGTCGAAAGTCCAGGGCCAGACGGCCGGCACGCCATCGGCATCCAGATACCAGCTATCGCATCCGCTCTGCCAGATCGTCGACTTGGCCGCCTCTTTGCGATCGACGTCGAAGCGGTCCAGCGCTTCTTGCTTCGCGCTCACCTCTTTGCACGCACCGGAAAGAACCTGCTCGACCAACTGCATGATGTACGCAAACTGCAGTTCCGCGACCTCGATCAGAGAAAAATTCCCCACCGGCCCGTTGGGGCCGTTGAGCATGAAGAGATTCGGGAACTCGGGAACCGAGATCGCCATGTAGGCACTCGGACCTTCCTTCCAGGCTTCCTCGAGCGAAACACCGCTGCGGCCGGTCACTTTCATCGGCCGCATGAAGCGATCAACCCGGAAACCCGTGGCGAGAATCAGCACATCCAGTTCGTGCAGGGTTCCGTCACTCGTTCGCACGCCGTTTTTCTCGATCCGCTCGATGTCATCCGTAACGAGGTGCGCATTGGGGCGCTGGATGGCGTCGTAGAAGTTCTCCGACATGATCAAGCGCTTGCAGCCCGCCCGATAGTTCGGCCGGAGCCGCTCTTTGAGTTCCGGATCCTTCACGCTGGTCTCGAGATTCGCCAGGCAAGCTTCGTGAATCGCCACGAGTTGTGGAGAACTCGCGTCGACGACAGCGTTGGAGAAGCCATCCGCAAAAATCTGCGCAATCTCCTCGCGCATCGCCTGAATGACCTCTGGGTGCTCCCGGAACTCCGTCTTCTCGACTTCGCTATAGGCCGGGTTCTCCTGAGGCATGACCCATTGGGCGGTCCGCTGGAAGAGTGAGAGCGAAGCCGCGTCGTCGACCAGGGCTGCCACGATCTGGATCGCGGTCGAACCCGTACCGATCACGCCAATGCGCTTGCCCGCAAGCGGTTCGTCGTGGTTCCACCGAGCACTGTGAAAACTCGTGCCCTCGAACGAATCGAGACCCTCGATATCGGGATAGGAGGGGTGGTGCAGAACGCCGGTCGCGGCGATCACAAAATCGCCCTCGTCGCTGGAGCCATCGGCCATCTGGATCTTCCAGCGCCCGTTCTCGAACTCGCAGTGGGTGATCTCGGTGTTGAACTGGATGCGCGAGTCCACTCCGTAGCGATGGGCCACGTCCAGGAAGTACTGCTGAATCTCGGCTCCGGGCGAGAAGCGATGGCTCCACTCGGGGTTGGGGGCGAACGAGAAGCAGTAGAAATGCGAAGGAACGTCGCAGGCCACACCCGCGTACTCGTTCTCCCGCCACGTACCCCCGAGGCGTTCGGCCTTTTCGTAAATCGCGTAGTTGTCAAGACCGGCTTCCTGCAGCTTGATCGCGCTGAGGATCCCCGACATTCCCGCTCCAATGATGATGAAGCGCGGACCGCTACCCGTCGAATCGCTCGTCATGTCTTCTCCCGGAATCAGTGTTGGCTGGACCCCGTGATCTTAAACCCTTTCGGGTTCCTTTTCCGATTCGCCAGAAACCAGTCGGCCGGGTCCCCGGTCGTTACTCCGCCAGACCCACTTCACGGTATTTCGAAAACGTGCGATCCGTAATCAGACCGATCCGCTCCAATTGCGGATAGGCGTAGTCGCGAAAGGGGTTCGGTTGCGCTTTGAGCGCCTCTGGATCGCTCAGTCTCGAGATGATCTCGTCGTTCGCCTTCTTGGGGTCGATACCGAGATCCCTGTAGACCTGGTCCAGTGGATCGACCCATTTCTTGCCCTGCTGCTCTTCCATCAGGCCATTGGTCGCCAGAATCGTCATCGCGGTGAAGGCGAAGTCCTCGAGGCGGTCGCGATCGCGCTCGTTCATCTTCGGGATCTCGTCCTTCATGTAGATCAAGCCGTAGGACACGTGCCGCGCTTCATCCTGCGCAGTGAGTTCGAAGACCTTGCGAAGAACATCGTCTTCCGTGATCTCCTGCATCTTCTTGAACGATCCCATCGCCAGGCTCTCCGCGATCACCTGCATTCCAACGCACTTCATCTGCCACAAGTCCGCCTGCAGCACGGCATTGAGCAGCGCTTTCAGTCCGGGCATGATCGGGTAGATCCGGTCGAGGCGTTGGATGTAGCGGGCGAAGACCTCGACGTGGCGCGCCTCATCGATCACCTGGGTAGATGCGTAGAGCTTGCCGTCCATGTCCGGAACGACCTCGACGAGTTGACCGCAGATCATCATCGCGCCCTGCTCGCCGTGCAGGAAATTCGACAAGAGGTGAGCCGAGCGCCGCTTTGATAGTTCGATCTGCTTCTCGGTCGGAAGCGCCTTGACGAAGTCGTACGGCTCGACTCCGGGATCGGACATCATGTCTCCCACAGACGCGGGATCGGTCTCGAGTTCCCAGGGAATATCCGTGGCCGCGTTCCACTGCTCCTTCTTCGCCAGTTCGTAGAGATCGCGCAGGGCCTTGATGTTCGTGTCGTAGTCGTAGCGCCAAAGCGCCTGGACGGTGGTATCGATGACCTCGAAATCCATGATTCAGTTCTCCACGTTTTTGTTGGGGCAGAATCCGGCCGCCCGGCAAGCGAATATCGGATCGCGTACCCTGGTTCTCGGACTGCGAGATCCATGATAGAGCGCCCCCATAGGGTGGATCCTGTCCGGTCCGGTCTGGAAACTGGTCAATTTCGGCCAGCGAAGGCGCGAACGGGTAGACTTCGGGAAATGCTTGAATCCGCTTCACGAGCGAGTTCCTACGGGTCGGTCAATGCGATCCTGCCGCTGCTCGAATACCTCGAAAACGCGGGCTTTGACCTGAGGGAACTTCTGGATCGAGTCGGAATCCCCGATTCCGCTCTGGTAGACGCGAAAACACGCTGCCCGATCGGCAAGCTCGAAGCACTCTGGCGGGTAGCGGCCCAGGTGACCGGCGACCCGGCCATCGCACTCCGAGTCTCCACCCGAGTCAAGGCGAATACGCTCGGCGTCATCGGCTACCTGGCTTCGGCCAGTGAATCCGGCCGCAGCGCCTTCGAACTCGTGAAAGGCCTGACTCCGCTGCTCTGGGAAGACTTCGAATGCGACCTGGAGAGCGACGGAAAAGTCGCGTTCATTCGCTGCAACCCGGGGTGCAAATCGCAGGCGAGCCGTTTCACCATCGAGTACGCGATCGGGCTCGCGATCGCGATGAGCAGACTTCTCGGCGCGGGTCAATCCGATCCCCTCGAGGCGAGATTCTCATTTTCCGCTCCCGCATACGCGGACGAATACGCGCAGATACTCGGACTGCCAGTCCGTTTCGACGCCGGTGAAGACGGGGTCTTGCTGCCGATCTCGATGATGGACAGCTCGAACCCCTCCGCCGACGCAACCCTCAGGCAGTTGCTGGAACGCTATGCCGCCAACCAGCTCGCCGCTATTCCGACGGCTGCGAGCTTCTCCCAGCGCATCCGAGCCTGCATAAGAACGACGCTACCGCTGAGCTGTCCGAGCGCCGACGCTGTCGCCGCCCAGTTCTCGATGAGCACTCGCACCCTGCGGAGACGGCTTCACGAAGAGGGCACGAGTTATCAGGAGATACTCGACGATGTGCGCGCCGAACTGGCGCGCCATCACATGATGGAAGAGAAGCGGGGAATCGACGAGGTCGCGACCCTGCTGGGATTCTCGGATCCCAGCGCTTTCGGTAAAGCCTTCCGCCGCTGGACAGGAACGACCCCGGCCGACTTCGCCCGCGCCAACTCGAGCTAGGGAACCTCTGCACAGGGAGGCTGCGGCTGCGAAGCGCGATGCATCCGCATGCGCTGCGTCGCGCGACCCTCTGCAGATCTACGGATCTGCGATCGGATCACGCTTCTTGCTCAGGCGGCGACTCCCGCTTCTCGCTCGATTCCTCCCTGTGCAGAGATTCCCTAGCCGGTCAGCCGACGGGCTCGCTCAGGCTCCACCATTGGTGCACGAGTTCAGCCGCAACCCTGGGAGAAAGCGCGTTGGCGGCCGGCGTGCCGACCGCACGTTCGTTGATCTGGCCCTCGTCGAGAATCGGCCGGTCGTCGATATGGCCGTGCTCGATAAAGAACTGCTCGAGGTCGTCCGCGGACTTGCTGCGAAAGCCGCTGAGCCGCGGATCCTTGTTGCGCTCGCGCAGCGCGACGAGCAGATCCGAGGCATTTCCAGCGAGTTCCGCAACGACTTCGACCACCGGGTTAAGAAACTTCTCGCTCAGCGCTGAACTCTGTTCGAGTTCCGCGCGTTCCACCCTCGCGCCGCGACCTTCACGCCAGGCGTGACAGAAGATCTCGAGCAGCTCGATCCGTGCCGTGAGCTGCGGGCCGACTTCGCTGCTAGCGATGAACTGTCTGGCCAGTGGACTCTCGCCTTTCAGCAGGTTGCGACATTGACCCACCGTTTCGATCCGCGCCTGCAGGAGATCGTAGAGAAGGGTGATGTCATCCCGGAGCACATAGAAGAGGTGTTGACTCATCGGGTCGCGGCGGGGATCGAGGGACGCGACACCGAGCGCGGCGCCGTAACTCTCGGGATCGGTTCCGTCCGGACTCGGCACGGAAGCCAGTGGCGCGACCCGCAGTACCGGAGCACCGTGACCGCGGGCTGCTTGCGCGCGAATCTGCCCGAGGTCATAGGTGTCCAGCTGATCGCAGCCTTCCTCGGCAAAGGCGGCCCGCAGGCGCTGGACATCGCTCGGGTCGTTGCTCAGGTAGAAGACCTGACGCGCTTCGTCGAGCACCATGCGCGCCAGGCTTCGGGCAATGGCGTGAAAGCGCTCCGGATCGCTGTGATCCAGAGCTTCGTCCAGGAACAAGGGCAGATCAGCACCCTGTTCCGCCTCCTCGGCAAAAGCGAGACGCGCCGCGAGGATGAGTTGCGCCCGGGTTCCGTCCGAGAGTTGTTCTGGACGGAGTCCGACGCCGTTGGTCGTATCGACGGCGACGAAGGAGCCACCATCGCTGGGGGAGACGTTCAACTCGTAGCGATGGTGAGTGAAGGAGGCGAAACGATCCCGTGCGCGTTCCAGCACGCGTGGCATCTGCTTCGTCTCATGTTCGTGGCGAACGCCTTCGATCAGGAAATCGGCTGCATGGGCTGCAAGAGCTTCAGCGCGGCGATCGCGCAACTCGTCCAGAACTGCACTCTTTTTCGCGAGCGCATCCTCGAGTGCGTGACCTTCTCGAGCTGCCTGCGCGGCCTGATGAATCTCCCCGATCTGGCGGTCGAGAGCCCCGCGCTGAGCAGATTCCGCCTTCAGGTCCGCCTGCTCTTCGGTCAGCTGGGCCGCGCCGCATGCCGCAAGTGCGGTTTCTTCCGCAGCGGCCAGATCCGACTCGGCGCGTTCGATACGCGACGCCAGTTCAGAGCGTTGAGTCTTCAACTGAAGGTAAGAGTCGAGATCGGCGAGAAGCCGCACGAGTCCAACGCGATCCCCCGCATCCAGCCCGGCGATCCGGAAGATCTCGACCCGACCGGCGTCGAGTTGCGCGATATCGCGATCGAGTCGTTCGCGAGTCTTCTCATCTCGAATCGCATTGGAGTTCGCACTCCGGAGCGCGAGGTCGCGCTCTTCGAGAGAGTGGACCGCCGCCCGAGCGGAAGCCGAGTCCGTCGGTGACGGCTCGCCGAACTCGGAAACAAATACGGCGATCTCTTCGAGCAGCTCGCATCGGAGTCGTACATACCTTTCGACCTTCGCCTGAGCGCGGAGTGCCTCCACCTGTGCGGCGCGGGATTCATCCAGGGCTCGCGCCAGCCCGACGAGTTCGACATCCGGTCGGATTTCGGCCAGGCCAAGGCGATCGAAGAGTGCGATGCGGCGCTCTTCCAAAGCGGCCGCGGGAGCTTCCAGGCCTTTCAAGTCCTGCTCGACTGTTCCGCGCTCAACCGACCGATCGCGAGCGCGTTTCTCGTCGGCATCGAGCTTGGCCGACTGGTCTTCATACTGTCGGAGGCGGTCTTGCACGAGTTCGACGGACCAGCGCTCCGGCGGCTCGAGCGCATCCGGGAACTGCTGCCTGGCGACCGAACGCCAATCGGTTGCATCGCGTGTCTCGAGCCGTGCCCGAGTCAGTAGAGCGGCCACCGCCAGACCGAATGCCCCTCCCATCAGCGCCGGAGTAAGCAGTGGAGTTCGTTCGAAGTAGAATCCGGCCAGAGCGAGTGCGAACAAGACGATTGCCGTCGCGATCCAGAAACCGCGCCCGGGCCAGAGCAGCAGCGCACTGGAGCGCTGATCGGGATCGGGTGCTCGCAACCAGGCCCGCAACGGTTCGATACCGCGCTTCAAGACTTCCGCACGTCGTCTGTCCTCGTCGGAAAATCCGCGCTCGGTCAGGAGTGCAAGTCGCTGCTCCAGTTCTTCCCGCTTCGCCGCGAGCGGATGGCTCTCCTCGAGGAACGCGAAGAGATCGAAATCATCGGCGATCGCGAGCGCGGTTCCGGGCTCGGCCCCCGTACCGCTTTCAGCGTGAGCACCGTGTGCGCGTCGCCTGGCCTCCGCTGCGCTTTGGCTGGAGGCCGCTTCACTCTTCGCGACCTCCAGATTTCGCTCGATCTCCGCGAGATTCTCCGCACGCTCGCGCCAGGTGCCGAGAACACTGCGCTCGATCGGCTCCTTCAGGAGAGTCAGGCTCGCGGCTTCGCGGCTTTCGCGGAGGGAGCCTTCCGCCTCTTCCCGGTCGTGTCGCTTCTGCGCAAGGTCTTCTTCGAACTTCTCCAGCCGCTCGACTTCTCTGCCATCCAGATCCGCGAGCGACTTGGGCAAGCCTTCGAGGTCTCTTTCCTTTTGCGCAATATCGGCGCGCATCGTCTCCAGTGAGAGCGCGGTCTCGTAGTGAACGAGGCGCTGCAAAGCGATCTCTGCGGCGTTCGCGCGCTTTTCCAGATTCTCGAGTTCCCGCTCGCGCTTCTCGAGACCGGCCTGGCCCAGTTCAGCGTTTCGAAGCTCGGTTTCGGCGGCGCTGAGAGCTTTGCTCTCCTTGCCCCCAACGCGTGGCGGCAGCGAGCCTCCGAACCGCTGCTGGACCGCATCGAGATCGAAGCCGCCCGCCATCTGCCGGCGAATCTCGTTTGGCAGGTTCAGGCCCGCGCGATCCGAAGCGTCGAGCAGGTCGCGCAGGCCGAGGAAGAAGCAACCTTCCAGGCGCTCACCCGGCAACGCAGGTGGATCCTCATCGATGCCGTCGCGTTGCCAGCGATGAAGTGAGCCATCGCGCACTACGCGCCAGGATGCGTTCTGGTGTTCAAAGACGGCACTGGCCGCAAGTCCGCCGTCCTTGACGCCCCGCTCGTGCCATACGAGCGCACGCACCGCAGCACAGAGTTGCGACTTCCCGATCCCGTTGGGCCCGACGATCACCGAGAGTCCGTCGCCCAGTTTTGTGAGTTCGAAGGGACGGTCGATCCCGGGGAGGCGCTCGATCGCGAGGTGACGCAGCTTCACGAGCGGGTTTCCGCATCGGGAACGCGCTGCGCGAGCAGCTCGCTCAATACAGCGGTCCCGGATTTCTTGAGCAGGCTGGCGAGCGCATCTTCGCACAGCGGATCCGCCGAGTCGCGTTGTTCGTCCAGGACCGACCAACGGGGCTCGCGTGCCAGGTCTTGCAGTTTCGAACGCGCGGCCTCCAGCAGTTCGCGTCTTGGCTCCCCAGGTTGCTCGAGGATGAGCAGCTTGCGCGCCAGGAGCGCAGGGGGATCGTCACCGCGCGCCAGTTCTTCCAGGTCAAGTGCGAGATCGAGACCGTCGAGCACTTTGTCGATGAAGACGAGCGTCTCCCCGGCCCGACGCGTTCCGCCTTTCCATCGCCCGCCTTTGGCAAAGTTGCGCAGCGCGTCGTAGTTCCGGGTAGCTCCCACGAGCCGCAAGCGCAGACCGAGGGCCTGCGGAGCGATTCCCCGGGTCTGGATCTGGCGCGCAAATCGCTCGGCCTCCTCGAGCAGACGATCGCCGACGTCTTCGGCCTCCTCGTCCTGCGCCACACGAACATCGAGATGTTCCCAGCGCAGCGGAGCGTTCGCGAGTTGTCGGGTTTCGATCTGGCCCGCTTTCGTGACACGCACCAGCCAGGGACCGCGCTGGCCCGTCTCGCCCGGATCGAGACCGACGAGCGAACCGAGGTAACCGCAAGGTCCCCGCTCACCGGTGCCGGCCGCCCCGGACAACGAAGGCTTGTGGATATGTCCCAGCAGCCAGGCATCGAGGCCCGCGTCGGCGAGTTCACGACGGGTGAAGGGTGCATAGCTTCCACCCGAAGCATCCAGATCGCCGTGAAGCAGACCGATGCGCGGAATCCCCGGATGCACAGGCGCCATCGGCTTGCGCAGGAGATCGGCGACAGGACTGCTGCGCACATGTTTTTCGGGAAAGGACCAGCCCAGAACCTCGAGTGCAGGCCGACCGTCCTTGTCGATCACGCGCGACTGCCAGCGGCCCCGTTCTCCCAGAAGTTCCAGACCCTCGATCATGCCCGCGAGACGGGGCAGAGCCTCCACGTCGTGGTTGCCGACCACGCCCAGCACCGGGATGTTGGCCGCGAGCAGGCGGCGGACCGCCTGTTCGAGCGGCCGAAGAGCTTCGAAACGAGCGTTCGTATCTTCGACGACATCTCCGGCAAACAGCACTGCGTCGACGCGCTCCTCGACGGCGCTATCAACCGCCGCCAGTAGCGCGGCTTCCGGCGTGAGAGCGCGGGGATCGACTCCGAGATCGGAGAGGCCCTCGGGTAGACTCGAAGGGCGCGTCCCGAGGTGAACGTCACCGATGGCCAGAAGCTTGAGATCGTCGGTCGATGATTCCGGATCGGAGAACAGCGTCAAGAAATCGCCCCTCTATCGCCTTGTCCTGCCTATCCGGTTTACTTCTCGATTTACTGCTTCGTAGCGTCGATGATAGCATTCCACTCATGCCCAACACAGCTTCCAACGGAATCACGATCGAATACGAAACCTTCGGGCGTCGGGAGAACCCGGCCCTCCTTTTGGTGATGGGCCTGGGGGCCCAGCTCACCCTCTGGGATCCCGACTTCTGTGGGATGCTGGCCGACAAGGGCCATCACGTGATCCGCTTCGACAATCGCGATGTGGGCCTGTCGACCTGGTTCGACGAACACGGCGCCCCGGACATCCTGTCTATGATGACTGCGATGGCCACGGGCGAGACCCCGGAGGTCCCGTACACCCTGGACGATATGGCGGACGATGCGGCGGGATTGCTCGATGCGCTCGGCATCGAACGCGCACATATCTGCGGTGCGTCGATGGGCGGCATGCTGGTTCAGACCCTGGCCATCCGCCATCCGGCCCGCGTGCTCAGCATGACCTCGATCATGTCGACCACGGGAAATCCGGAGGTTCCTCCGGCGTCCCCCGAAGCGATGGCCGTACTCACCGGTCCGCCGCCGAAGACGCGCGACGAAGCGATCGAAAACGGTCTGCGGGGCCGCGCAGTGATCGGCAGCCCGGGCTTTCCTTCGGATGAAGCGAGCGCGCGGGCGAACACGGCCCGCGACTACGACCGGGCCTTCCACCCTCAGGGCACGGCGCGCCAGATGGCGGCGATCATGGCCCATGGAGATCGTCGCGATGCGCTGCGCGAGCTAGACGTACCCACGCTGGTGATCCACGGAAGTGACGATCCGCTGGTCCACGTGGAGGGTGGCCGGGACACGGCCGCTGCCATCCCCGGTGCCGAGTTCTGGGAAATCCCAGGCATGGGACACGACCTGCCCGTTCAGTTGTTCGGCGATCTGGTGAAGCGGATCGCGGGATTCGCAGAAAAGGCACCCCGACGCTCGGGTTCCTGACGATTCAACGCACCTGGACATCGCCCCAGCAGACTAGGCCCCTCCGACGAAGTCCATTTCCCGGTCTACCAGAGCTTCCCAATCTTCGAGCTGGTCGCGAACGCCCAGGGAGTCGAGATAGGCGAGGTTGATCGGGCCTCGTGGACTCTCGCCAACCGCACCAATTCTCGCGTCCACCAGGGAACTCGCCACGTGTACGGCTGCGAGCTCGCCAAAAGCCCTCTGGGGAAGATCCATCGGCCGGTGGTGATAGGCGGCGGTTTCGAGAATCGGGTAAGGCAGCCCCCAGACGCCTAACAAATACGCACCGATCTCGGCATGGCTCACACCGTTGAGTTCTTCTTCAACGACGTACAGCGGTTGGCCGATCCTGCATGACTTTTCGATGGCTTCGGAAAGAACTTCCGGGAGCTGTGTAGCCATGACCAGCAGGCCGATGTCGTGAAGCATTCCGGCAGTAAACGCCTGATTGCCGATCTGCTTGTCATCGAACATCCGCGAGGCGATGTGTCCGGTCCACATCGAGCGCGCCTGGAGATCGGCAAGAAAATGCTCCATTGCAGCCGTCGCATTGGGAGGCGGCTGGAAGACTTCGATCGAGAGTACGAGATCTCGGAGCATATTGAGTCCGAGAAACATCGTGGCTTGACCGATATCTGCGACGCGTTGCGGGAGCCCAAAAAAGGCCGAATTCACCAGTTGCAGAAGTTTCGCCGACATCGCGACATCGGATTTCAGGATCTCCACGATCGGCTGCATTTCGGCGTTCGGATCCGCGATCGCTTCCAGGATCGCCGCATAGGTCTCTGGCCGCGAAGGCAGGCTGTCCAGCGTCCCGACGACCTGCTTTGCACTCTCGTTGCGGAGCAGAGAACGCAGCTCGCACGCCCGGGTCACGGCATCCTTGAGCACCTCGGCATCGCAGGGCTTGGTCAGGAACTGATGGGCGACCGGAACGGTTCGCATGACGCTCTCGAGTTCGGCATGGCCAGAGAGTACGAAGCGCACGGTCTCAGGAAATCGCGACTGGAAACACTTGAGCAACTCAGTGCCGTCCATGCCGGGCATCTTCATGTCGGTCACGAGCACGTCGAACGGAGACGCCTCGGCAGCTTCGAGTGCCTCGCGGCCACTCCCCGCAAAAACCATTTCCCATTCCTCGCGATGCGAACGCAGCATTCGCCGCAACCCGTCGAGGATGCTCTGATCATCGTCGACAAAGAGAATGCGGCTCAATCGACGCTCCCCGCGTTCTCCTCAACGCCAAGCGGCAGGCGAATGCGGAAGGTGCTCCCCTGGCCAACGGCACTCTGCACTTCGATCGTGCCGCCGTGCTTGTCCACGACGACGGAACGTGCAATCGCCAGTCCTTGCCCCGTACCCTTGCCCACTTCCTTGGTCGTGAAAAAGGGATCGAAGACCTTGATCCGAATCTCTTCCGGCATCCCCGGCCCGTCGTCCGAGACCTCGAGTACGACCCATTCATCGCCCTCTCGGTTCGTCCGAATGCGGATCAGGCCCTTCTCACGACCGTCCGAGCCTTCGGAAATCGCCTGGGCGGCATTGACCAGAATGTTCAACACCACCTGGTTGAACTCCCCAGCCAGACAGGGAACCGGTGGCAGGTTCGGGTCGAATTCCATTTCCAGTTCCGCAACGTATTTCCACTCGTTTCGCGCCACGGTAGCCGTACTCTCGATCGCCCGGTTCAGATCCAGCGGTTGTTTTTTCGCCAGTCCGGGATGAGAAAACTCCTTCATCGCCCGGACGATCTTCGCGACCCGACTGATACCCTCTCGCGATTGCAGGAGTGCCCGGGGAATCTCTTCCTCCAGGAACTCGATGTCGGCCGCCTCGGCGGCCTCGGCCACCTTGGCGACCAGTTCGGCCGAGACGTTGCCAGCCTCGGCAGCTGCTTGCAGCGCACGGTAGGTGCCGAGCAATTCCAGAAGTGCGCTGAAGGACTGCTGGAGAAACGCCAGGTTATCCCCCACATACTGGGCCGGGGTATTGATCTCGTGCGCGATTCCCGCAGCCAGCTGGCCAATCGCTTCCAGTTTTTGCGCATGCACGAGCTGCATCTGGGTTTCCACCAGACGTTGACCAGACACGAGACGGGCGCGCAGTTCGGCGGGTCGAAACGGTTTGTTGATGTAGTCGTCTGCTCCTGCCGCAAACGCCCGGTCGAGGTCTGCCTTTTCCGTCTCCTCCGTCAACATGACTGCGAACACGAAACGCCCGGAACGTTTGACCTGATCGATCACCTGCAAGCCGTCCAGGATTGGCATTTTCCTGTCGATGATCGCCAGTTGCAAAGAGTAGTCGCGACGAAACGCCTCGAGAGCCGATTCGCCATCCACGGCTGCAACCGTTTCGAAACCCCAGCTCTCCACCAGGGACTTGGTGTGCTCGAGGTGTGATCTCGAGCCGTCGGCCAGCAGTACTTTCATCGCGATGACCTCGGCCCGCAGGTGCCTGTTTCGACTCTTCCGGCATTCCCTCGGGAGAGTCGGTTTTCGGGGCAGATCCCCTCGCCCGTGGAGATCCACGCGCCTCGTATCGGCATACCGGAAGCGCTCGTGAACCGGGGGCCGGTGTCCGCACCGAACAGAGACAGAAATCCCCATTCCCAAGCCCGATTGAGGCGAACGGCCCCGTACCGGGCGAGAATGGAGCCCCCCGTGGCCTGCTGACTGGCACAATTCCTGCGGGCTTGATGGATATCGATTCAGCTTCCCAGTGGCGCCTTTCCCAGGCTCCGCACCAATTGGAACAAGGAACACCGTGGCGAAAAAGCCGAAGAAAAAGAGCCGAAACCGGAACAGGAAGCGGCCGGGTGGGCAGGTCTTGCGCGCGGCCAAGTCGGACTTCCTGAGCGATACCTATCCGTACCGGAAGAAGATGGATCTCGATGATTACGAGACCAACAAGCACCTGCTCCAGATCGAGCTGCTCAAGATGCAGAACTGGGTCAAAGAGAGCGGTCAGCGGGTGGTCGCGATTTTTGAAGGTCGGGATGCGGCGGGTAAAGGTGGAACGATCAAGCGTTTCATGGAGCATCTGAATCCGCGCGGTGCCCACGTGCACGCACTCGAGAAACCGAGTGAAAGAGAACGCGGTGAGTGGTTCTTTCAGCGCTATGTGATGTGTCTTCCCACTTCCGGAGAAATCGCGCTCTTCGACCGCTCCTGGTACAACCGGGCCGGGGTGGAAAGGGTGATGGGTTTCTGCAGTTCCGCCGAGTATCTCGAGTTCATGCGCCAGGCTCCGCAACTCGAGCGCATGCTCGTGAACGATGGCATCCACTTGTTCAAGTACTGGTTCTCGGTCAGCCGCGAGGAACAGGCGCGGCGCTTCCGTTCGCGCAAGAAGGATCTCCTCAAGCAGTGGAAGCTGAGTCCGATCGACATCCAGTCCTTTGGCAAATGGGAGGAGTACACAGAGGCCAAAGAAGCCATGTTCTTCTACACCGACACTGCGGACGCCCCCTGGGCCGTCATCAAGTCCGACGACAAGAAGCGAGCGCGTGTGAACTGCATGCGACACATGCTCAGCAGCCTCGACTATCCCGACAAAGACGAAGAAATCGTTCAACCACCCGATCCGTTGATCGTGGGCCCAGCGAACCGTCTCTACGAACGGGATGAACACATCCTCAAACCCGCCATCGTGGGAGTTGGTTGAGCGGGACGGAAACCAGGAGGGGTCATTGGACAAAAGGAAGAAAACAGGACGCCTGATGGTCCTCGATTCCGACGCCAATGTCGTCGCGAATAGCAACGCGAACGATTTGCTTGCAGCGGCGGAAAAGGCCGTCCGGAAGGCAAAGAAGGCCGCCAAGACGGCTCGACTCGCCGCGAAAATAGCGGCCGAAGCTGCCATCAAGGCCGACAAGGCGGCCTCGAAGGCAAAGTCGAGAGATTCAGCAGCCAAAAAGAGCGCCAAGCAAGAGTACGCCAAGAAGAAGGCCAGGAAGGCAAAGCGCAAGGACAGAGCTGCCAAGAGGGCCCGCAAGAATGGCTCCAAGAAGAAGGCTTCCTGATCGGAGCGGGGTGCTGCGTTTAACTCCGATCGGGCACCCCACTCGAAGGCGTTTTTCGATCTGGCCGCTCCAAGAATGCGAGGAGCGGGCCGGGAGTCGTTCAGCGGTAGTTCGAACTACCGATCAGGATGAACGCAATCCTACAGGGTTCCGTGCCTCGATTGTGCCAGGCGTGGCGAGTACCGCGCTGCACGACCACATCGCCCGCACGGAGATGGGCTTCGCCTTCGTCGAGTTCCAGGAAAACCTCACCGGACAGCACGATGCCGTAGTCGATGGTCTTCGTGGTGTGCATCCCGGGGCTGTCTTCTTCCATCACCCCGCCGGTATCGAAACGCGCGGCCGCCCGCGCCACGAGTTCTGCGAATTCATCTCGATCCGTGGGTTCATGGCCGGCGGGTAGAAACGTAAAGACACGCACGACCGAGCCGCCCGACGGCGGTTCAAGGCGAAACTTCTGCGCCTGTGCGGGATCGATCCTGGCCTGGGGATCGGGATTTGCGGGGTCGTCGATCCAGATTTCATCGTCGATCGCGAGTCCGAGATCGAGTTGGCCCGGAGTCGGGCCGTCGTGGACGAAGACGGATCTTCCATTTGCATCATTTCCTGTGACGACCCGTCGCGTTGGCTGTGCAGGCACTTTATTCCCCCTTCTCGTCAATCCGAGCGTTCAACCGACAGGCACCGCTGTCTGTGTTCCTCGCGCCAGTAACGCACCTTCATCATTGGTCATCTCGGCCTCTGCAAAGATGATGCGGCGCCCCTTGCGCACGATGCGACCCTTCACCGTCACTTCCCGCTCGCGTACGGGTCGCATGATTTCGAAGTGAAACGAAGCCGTGGAAAGCCCGCCGTTGACCGCTGTCGCCATGGCCATGTCGAGCATCGTCGCGACGATACCACCCTGAACCACACCCGCGGGAATCATGAAGTCCGGTCGCATGGTAAAACGAATCTCGCTGCAGTCCGGCTCACTCGCCAGGAACTCGGGATTCATGAGATTGAAAATCGAGACAGCCAAATCAGCCCTCACTGCGTTGTGGAATCGACGTGAAACTCGAGCCGCGATTCTAACCCGAGCCCAAGAACGAGACATCGGGAAGGACGATCCGGACGATTCCCATCTGCAGAGCTCCTCTGGATGATTGAAGGAACGACAGGAGGAAATTGCGGCTCTGCGAGGACGCGCCCTGTACTTCGATGAAGTCCTGAAGAAGGCGGAGGCCAGCAGCGTGGCCAAGGGCGGGTTCCTGGCGAGTATGAGCCATGAAAATCGCACACCGAGGAACGGCGTGATCGGAATGACGGACCTGCTCATGGGGACCGAGTTGAGCGATGAACAACGGGACTTCACCCAGACCGTCAAGGGCTCCCGCGACACTGCCCCGCTCCGCTTCGACGGTCGAGTGTTGGTCGTGGATGGCGACAGAGTGAATCGGAAGGCAGCGACCGCCCTCGTGGCCAACCTCGGTTGCCAGACCGACGCGGTATCCAGCGGCCGAGAAGCCGTGAAGGCGGTGAAATCCGTTCCCCACGACCTTGTATTGATGGACTGCCAGATGCCGGAATTGGACGGATTCAAAGCATCGAGGCTCATCCGGTCACAGGACCGGCAGGAGTTCACATCCCGATCGTTGCCTTGACCGCAGCTGCCATGCAGGGAGATAGAGAAAACTGCCTCGCCGCGGGCATGGACCATTACCTCTCGAAGCCGATCGATACCGCGAAGCTTCGCGAAGTGCTCGGGCACTTCATCCAGCCAGCCTGAACCGTCCCGCCTCCATCCGCACCCCACCCATTCTTCGGACCACGGGTTCGGGATGCCCGTCTCAAGGGTGGGCCGCCCAGGCCCGATATCCCAAGAGGGAGGAGCCTGAAATGAGTCTGATCACCAACTCGGAAACCCGCCTGCTCCTGGTCGATGGCAAGATCGACGAGTTCAACCGCCTCGCCGGAGAAGAGCAACCGGATCTGGAGAACGTCGATCTCCGCAGCATCGACCTGCGCGGGGTAGATCTCTCGCATGCGAACTTGCGCGGATCCTATATGCGCAACGCAGACATGCGGGGCCTCGACCTGTTTCACGCCGACCTCGATGGTGCCAGCATTCACGGCGCACGGATCAGTGGTGTGCGCTTTCCCCGCTGTCTGCCCCCCGATGAGATCCTTCTGGCGATGCAGTACGGTACGCGCCTGCGCGTACCGTCGAGCCCGTAGGAAGCCTCCCGCAAAGAAGTCGCGCTGACTTCGGAAGAACTGGAAACACCCGAAGGAAGAACTCCATCGGATGCTGCGCGAACTTACCTGGTAGAGCGAAAGCAGCGGTCTCCAGCTAGAAGAGCTGCGCGCTCGCAAACCCCCAGAAGAGAACCAGGAAACCGCCAATTTCGGCGACGATCAGCGCCGACATGAAGGCGATGACGGTGAACTCGGAAGCGCCCTTCCCCGCCTGAACCTGGCTGGAATCGAAGACATTGTCCGTGTCGCGCAACGCTCCGTGAAGCATGTAGTTCGCTATGGCCAGTGCGAAGAAGAGCAGAGGGAAACCCGTAGCGACCAACTCGAGCGTCGCGGAGTATTCAGAAACCTCCACGAAGCGGGCGAGTAAGAGCGAGGCAAAGCTGTAGAGGAGAGATGCGCGGTGAGCGGTGTCGACATAGGGATGCGCTCGCCCGTCGGCGCTCTTGCGGATCTGCGCGTACTTCCACACTCCGCAGAAAAGAGCGTTGAGAAAGAAGATCCCCGCGGCAAAGATGGCCAGTTTTTCGGCGGGCTCCATTTCACTCCTCCATTGTTGCGGAATGCTTCGTCGCTTGATCGCCCGAGCAAGAAATGCAGGCTAGCGCCTGGCCTCGGCCAGCTGCGCGGCTAGCACCCGATTGCGGCCGGAATCCTTGGCCCGGTAGAGCGCGGCGTCGGCGAGTGCGACGAGTTCCTCGACGGAATTCGCGCCAGAGAAGCGCGTGTCCGCAAACCCACCGCTCACGGTCACGGGAACCGGAGAGGAAGGGTGTTGCGACGAAGGTGCGGTCGCGATCGAGAGGTTCTCGATCGCCAGGCGGTGCCGATCCGCAACGTGCAATAACCTCTCTCCCATCAGTTCCGGGCAGATGATGAGGATCTCTTCACCGCCCCAGCGCACGACAGAGTCATAGGGACGGACGTCTGCTTTCAGGCAGTCCGCGACCTGCTTCAGTACGAGGTCTCCGGTTTCGTGTCCGAATCGATCGTTGATCGATTTGAAGTGATCCAGATCGAATAGCACGATTCCAAAGTGGCTGATGCCGCGTTGCATCCGCTCGTACTCAGCCGCCAGGACTTCATCCGCCCGACGGCGATTGAACAAAGCCGTCAGGGGATCCACGAGGCTCAGGTGTCGGAGCTGGTCGTTCTTTTCCCTTAGCGCCCGTTCGAGTTGAACCACGCGAAGCCCCACTCGGATTCGGGCGATGACTTCGCGCAGCTCAAACGGCTTGGCAATGTAGTCGTCCGCACCAATTTCCAGCGCTTCGACCACGGAACTGGTATCGCTGCGTCCGGTCAGAAGGATCACATAACAGCTTTCATTGCTCTCGCGGCGGTACTCCACCAGCCGTTCGATGAGCGATACACCGTCCATGCCGGGCATCATCCAGTCGGTCACGACGACGCAGGCTCCGGCCCTTTCGACCTGACTCAGGGCGTCGGGGGCCGCATCGAAGAACTCCATTTCCCACTCATCGCGCAGCGAGCGGAGATTTCGCTTCAAGCCTTCCAGTACATGAGATTCGTCGTCGACGAACAGGATTCGCGGACGCTCACTCACTCCGGGATCTCACACATCCAATACTCGCGCAAAGAAGACCGTCCCCGGCCCTACGCTCCGGCAGCCAGCGGGGCCGCGATCGGCGGTAGCGCTTCGGCCGAGATTGATTCCCGCAGCGGTTCGACTCCGAGCAGCCCCCGGGCTTCGTCGAGTGGCATCTCGAACAGATCCTCCAGGACCAGTGGAGCCAGGAAGCGTGCGCGTCGTCCGGCCCGATAGGCGCGCCACATGAAGGGAAGAAGTGGACTCACGAGCTTGCCCTCAGACCAGGTTGCGCGAGTGCTGCGCATGAGAATCGTCCCGAGCAGGTAACCGATGCCCAGGCTGTGCATCTGCGCCCAGCCAAAAGCCAGAACGCCGAGCTCGCCAACCGGGTCGCGATTGTAGCCGGTGAGCACGTGCCAGAAATCGTGTACCTGAGTGAGTCGTTGGGAAAGATAGGCGACCTCGGGATCGGGTGCGGATGACTTCCTCTCCATCAATCCCGGTTCGAATCCGTTCAACGTCATCCACTCTGCGAAGGTACGCCCAAAACTTCCAGCCGGAAGCGCGAGCAGGTCGTCGAGATCGCACGTCGAAGTATCGAAGACGGGACGTTCGCGAAGCAGACGTATACCCGCAGGATCCTGCCTGATACTGCGCAACAGGCGTTGCGAGTTCTTTCCAGAGAGGGCCTCGACGATGACGAAGACCTTCTCGGTCTTCTCCGGATCCTCCGCAAGTTCCTTCATCGCCGCTCGGGCTGTAGAAATTCGTGCCAAAAGACTCATGGAACCTCCTTCGCGTGCGCGTTCTCGCGTTGGAAGGATCTCGCTTTCACCGCCCCCGTGCAAGTCCATTCCGCGCGGGCTAGACGAGCACCCCATCGACCCGCAACTGCTGGTACTCCTCGTCGCTCATGTCCAGAAGGTCACACAAGACCGCCTCGTTGTGCTCTCCCAGCATGGGCGCGCGAGTCAAGCGCTGGTCGACACCGTCAAAACGGATCGCATCGCGATCGATGGGGATGTCGAGTTCAGGCGCTACGGGTTGTCGCACGATCTGGTAGTGCGGGCGCAATTGCGGGTCGCGCTCGAAGGTATCGCGGAGATTCTCGACAGGAGATGCGGCGATTCCGTCGGCTTGCAGGCGCGCGGCGAGTTCCCAGCGGTCCAGGCCCTCGCTGAAACGGCGGACGATCTCATCGAGTTCATCCTCGTTGGCCTTGCGGGCAAAATGCGTGGCAAACCGGGGATCGGTCGACAGTTCAGATCGGTTCATCTGGGTGCAGAGTCGAGTCCAGGCAGCATCGTCCTCGATCGCAACCGCACACCACTCATCTTCCCCGCGTGTCGGATACACGCCATGGGGACAGTAGTTCGCATCTCGATTGGCAGCGGGTGGTGGCTGGACGCCGGTGGCGCGGTACTGCATCCACTCCGCACCCAGCAAGGAGATGGTCGCCGATAGCTGGGATAGATCGAGTTCCTGACCCTTTCCGGTGCGTTCGCGCTGACGCAAGGCCGCCATCACGGTCGTGGCCAATAGGTAGGGTGAAGTGAAGTCCGGATACGCAACGCCGATACCGCGGGGCCGTTCGTCGGGAAAGCCCATGAGAGTGTTGAACCCCGAAGCGGCCATCACGACGTTTCCCATGGTCGGTCGATCGCGCCACGGTCCGTCTTTGTGCGTACCCGGAAGGTTCAAGAGAATGATGTCCGGTCGAATCTGGCACAGGGACTCATAACCGAAACCCATGCGCTCGAGGGCGCCCGGCCGATAGTTGTTGGTAACGACATCCGCCCCGGCCACCAGACGGCGCACGACTTCTCGACCCCGCTCCGTCGACAGATCGATGCTGAGTGAACGTTTCCCGGCATTGGCGGTATTGAACAGACCGCCCAGAGTGGCGTCGGGTTTCCCATCAGGCCCCGCCGAAAACCGCATTCCATCGGCGTGGCGAGTCGACTCGACGCGAATCACATCGGCGCCGAAACTAGCGAGCAGTCGAGTTCCGATCGGTCCTGCGAGTACCCAGCAGAAGTCGACGACGCGAACTCCGGCGAGGGCCCGCAGGGGATCAAACCTCGGACCCGGCTCAGCGGACCGCGGTGGTTCAGGCTGCGGCTCGGCAGACCCCGTTTTGAGCGAGGCGAGTTCCCTCGCGATCTCCGGGCCGTGCTCGTCGAGAAGGGGTGCACGGCCGAGGTCTACATCCTGTTCCATTGCGTCGACCGGGCTGCGCGGAAAGCCGAGCGTCCGGCCGAGTGAAGCGTGCTCGACCTCGAGAAACTGTTCGTTCGCCTGATAGTGGGGATGCGTCTCCATGCTCGGAAAATCGAGGATCGGCAGACATACGATCTGCGCACGCCCTGCGCGCTCCGCGAATGCGTCTCTCCCGTAGCGTGCGGCGAGTTCCAGAGTTGCAGCCGAAACGGGATTGCCGCGCCTGGGCGCGCCGGTCTCTGCATAGTGGGCATCTTCTGGAGTGAGTGTGGTTTCGATGCCGGCTTCTTCGACCCAGTCGAGAAAGAGTTCGAATCCCGCCGGCCGGATCAACACGCCTACGTAACCGCCGTCCTTGCAGCGCAGCGCATTGGAAAGCCCCGGACGTCCGGGAACCCGACCGAACCACGACCAGAAGGTTGGCGTCGCCGTCTGGATCGCGGCCATGCAGGCGGCCTCCTGCAAGGAAACTTCGAAGTGAGCTCCGCAACTCGAAGATCGATCGCGACTGGAGAGAGCCACCATCACCCCCGTCGCAGCCGCCAGACTGGCCATCGCGTATGCAGGTCGAGCCGAGCCCTGCAGCGGCGCGGATCGCACGTCACCGGATACCCAGACCAGTCCGCTGGCCGCACCCGCAATCAGATCGTTTCCACGCCAGTCGGCCCACTCTCCGTCCGATGCAAAAGCGGGAACGGAAGCGTGAATCAGTCGGGGATTCCAGGAGCGAAGCCGCTCAGATTCGAGGCGCAACTCGTCCCGCTGCGCGGGCGCCGCCGTCTCCACGAGAACATCAGCTGAACACACGAGATTTCGAAACTGGGCTTCGCCGGCATCACTGGCGCGATCGATCACGACAGAGCGCTTGTTCGCATCGTGGTACAAATGAAAGAAGCTGCGCTCCGGGCCGGGAATACCGTCTAGAAAAGGCGCGCGGCTGCGCGTGCGACTTCCGCCGGGCGGTTCCACTTTGATGACGTCCGCACCTAGATCCGCCAGGATACGCGTCGCGAACGCGGCCGATTCATCCGCGAGGTCCAGAACTCGAACTCCCGTGAGCGCCGTGACGGTCACCCACGCGACTCGGCGAGAGGAATGTACAGCGCGCCTTCGAGCGCAGTTCGATCTTCACCCTCGACACTCAGCGAAAGTTCGACGAGTTCCGGCGTCGCCCGCTTCACGATGGCGACGGGAGTAATCCGTGTATCCGCAAAGGTCTGCGCCTTCCACCTGAGGTCGAAGTGCGCGCCATGCAGGAGCACTTCCGGTCCCCAGGCTCGCATCAGCGTCTCCGTCAGAAAGGCCGCGACATGAGATCCCCCCGCGATCGGTGCGGCGAGCCCTTCGCGCTTTGCGACCTCTGGATCGGTGTGGATCGGATTCTCGTCTCGTGCGGCATCGCGCTTGCGCATCATCTCCAGAGACACCAGAGAGCGTTTGCCTTCGAATCGATCTCCCGGCGAAAGTCGTGTGAGTTTGTCGATCTCGGGATTGGCCACAGCCCGGCGGGCATCGGGTCCGGCGAAACCGAGATCGTCCTCCGTTCTTCCCTCGGCTCCGTCGGGTAGCGCTTCGTCTTTGCGATAGCTCAGCAGACCCGTCGTCCGGTTGGAGACCAGGAGTCGGCCGTCGAAGTCACGCGTCTCCGCGATCGTGACACCGTAGCGGCGACCCCGGCGACTGAAACGACGCGCCGACTCGCCTTCGATCACCAGGGACTGCCCGATCCGAACCGGTCGGTGAATCGTTACCTGTTCGCGCACCCAGACCCCACCGGAAACCGCACCCTTGGGCCGGCTTCCGTCTTCACGCGGCCTGCGCGGTTGATTGACCAGCAGAAACAAGCTCATGCCCATCAACACGTCGGGGGGAACACTCCCCGCATCCCGCAAGAGCCCAATCGCCTGCCCCTCTTCGCCCTGACCTTCGACCGCAGCATCGGTCAGTGAACTCGGCAACGGACCGCGAAAGGTTTTCAGGGGCTGTGGGTGGAAGCGTTCAGAAGACATGCTCGCCCTTTCCCAACGGATGGTCTTCTCAGTCTATCCACATCGAGCCGTCATTGTTGAAACTGCACGAGCCATCTCGATTGAGCTGGCATACTATTGTCAAATGATCTGGTTGCGCCGCGGACTGATGACTTTGGCAGGGCTAGTCGGAATTCTCTGCTTGTTTTTCGCAGGCTGGTGGCTGGTTCCCGCGGGCACGGCCTCGATTCCCGGAAGAAACTCGATCGCATCGCTCGAACGCGTGCTGCTCGGCGGTCTTGAACAGACTCTTCTGTTGCGCGGTCAGGACGCGACCCAACCCGTCCTCCTCTACCTGCACGGGGGTCCGGGTGCGGCCATGCTGCCGGTCGCACCCTACTACTCGAAGCGACTCGAAGAACACTTCGTCGTGGTGCACTGGGATCAACGCGGAGCGGGGGCCTCCTGTAAGGGGGTCGACTGGAACACCGTGACGCTCGAACAGATCGTGAGCGATACGATCGAGCTTTCGGAGATCCTCTCGCGGCGCGAAGGCGCCGGGGGCAAGATCTTCCTGCTCGGCCATTCGTGGGGAAGCATCATCGGAGCTCTGGCAGCCCAGAAACGGCCCGATCTGTATTACGCGTACGTGGGGCTCGGCCAGGTGGTCAACGGTCGGCGCAACGAGGAACTCTCCTATCAGTGGGTAGTCGAAGAAGCCGGTCGGCGCGGCGACGAAGAAGCCTTGAAAGAGCTGGCCACGGTCTCTCCACCCTATGGAACGTCCGAAGAACTCGTCGTTCAGCGCAACTGGCTCAACGCCTACGATGGCAGCATCTACGCGAGCGACCAGTTGCTCAACATACTTCCGTCCGCACTCTTTGGACGCGAATACACTCTGTCCACGCGCGTGTCATGGCTGGGGTGCTTCATGTCGAGCCTCGATGCCCTCTGGGGCGGCATGGACGAAGTCGATTTTCCCACACAGATTCCGCAGTTCGAAGTTCCGGTCTTCTTCTTCACGGGACGCCACGACTGGAACACACCCTTCCCGCTCGTAGAAGAATGGGCGGCCCGCCTCGCCCCTTCCACGACCGAGATCGTCTGGTTCGAAGAAGCCGGGCACATGGTCCCGATCGAATCCCCTGCCGAATTCCAGCAGAAGCTGATCGAACGCCTGCTCCCCCTGGCTCCCGGATCCTGAACGCAGAACACCAGGACCGTCTCCCCGCTGGACAGCACGCAGATTGGCGTGTACCTCGGCCTGGCGGTCTACGGCGGCTGAACTAACGCTCGACTTCGGAGCTTCCCAACACGGCCGTGGCTCTGATCTCCAGACGCAGATCGGGAAGAATGAGAGCGCTGACGCCCAGAACCGTCCAGGCCGGGTAGTCCTGCGGGATGAACTCGTCCTTGACCGCGGCCACGGCTGGCACTTCGCTGATATCGGTGTGGTAGCTGACCAGTTCCACGACATCGGCCAGGCTGGCGCCCGCTTCCGCGAGCACTGCCTTCAGATTTTCGAAAGCCAGACGCGCCTGCTTGTCGATCTCCGCCGGGATTCCCTCGGGACCGGTACCGACCTGGCCGGAAACCCAGATCGTATCGCCGACGCGCACGGCCTGAGAAAACTTCCAGCTCTTGTAGACGGCCTCGGTTCCGGGCGGGTTGACCAGATTGCGCTTCATGGGTTCTCCTCTTTACAAATGAATTGCGCGGGGATTGTACGATGATCGTAGGGCGGTTGGCTGGCCTGTGGCGGTACGCGGTCAAATCGATGGAGGGAGAGGATCTGCAGGAGTGCCTGCTCGGAGACCTTGGGCTCCCCGGGGACCGGGGCTGGGCCGTGCGCGACGAGACCGCGGGCGAGATCCGCAACGGGCGGAAATTCCCCGAACTGCTTCTGTGTCGCGCGCGCTACACCAAAGAACCCGAGGGCGATGAAGTTCCACCGGCCGAGATCGTCCTGCCCGACGGCACGGAACTGCGCAGCGACGCCTCAGATGCGGGCGAACGCCTCTCGGCCCTGCTGGGGCGACCCGTCACACTCTGGCCTCGCAAACCAGCGGAAGACCTCGACCACTACCGGCGCGGCAAGCCGGATGCCCCCGATATGGAGACCGAACTTCGACAGGTGATGGACCGTCAGCCCGGTGAACCCCTGCCCGATTTTTCCGGCTTCCGACGCGATCTCGCGTTCTTCGCCTGTCCGCCCGGCACCTACTTCGACTCCTTTCCGCTGCACCTGCTGACGACGGCTTCTCTGCGCCGACTCGAGGAGTTGCATCCGGGCACGGACGCGCACCCCGCGCGCTTTCGACCCAATCTGTTGATCGAGAGCGAGGGTGAGGCCATCGGGCCCGTCGAGGCCGACTGGAATGAGCGAAGACTGCGCATCGGGCAGGCGGAGCTACAGGTCGAGATTCCGACCGTCCGTTGCGCCATCCCGGGTCGGGCCCAGCGCCAACTCCCGGCGGACCCTGGTTTGATGCGCGCGATCGTGCGCGATCTGGCCCAGAACCTGGGCGCCTATGCGTCGGTATGCACGCCCGGTCGGATCGCCATCGGCGACCCGGTCGAGCTGATCTGAGCGACCTCGGCAAGCCGCCCGCCCGCTAGCACAGCCGCAAACGGATAGTCGGCTACACTCCCGAACATGAGCAAGGGATACCGCAGCCACACGACGACCCGGGGCCGAAACATGGCGGGCGCGCGCTCGCTATGGCGCGCCACCGGAATGACCGATGAGGACTTCAACAAGCCCATCATCGCCATCGCCAATAGCTTCACCCAGTTCGTGCCCGGACACGTCCACCTCTGGGACGTGGGGCAACGACTCAAGACGATCATCGACGAGGCCGGAGGCTACGGAGTCGAGTTCAACACCATCGCCATCGACGACGGAATCGCGATGGGCCACGACGGGATGCTCTACTCGCTGCCCAGTCGCGACCTGATCGCCGATAGCGTCGAGTACATGGTGAATGCCCACATGGCCGATGCCCTCGTGTGCGTTTCGAACTGCGACAAGATCACTCCGGGAATGTTGATGGCGGCCATGCGCCTCGATATTCCCACGATCTTCGTTTCGGGCGGACCCATGGAAGCCGGCAAGGCGGTGGGAACCACGGACCGCCTCGGCAACCCACTGCCCGAAGCCCTCGACCTGATCGATACCGTGATCCAGTCCCAGAACCCGGACGTCGACGACGAGACCCTGGAGATCATCGAACGTTCTTCGTGTCCGACCTGCGGTTCCTGCTCGGGGATGTTCACCGCCAATAGCATGAACTGCCTGGCCGAAGCCCTGGGCCTGGCATTGCCGGGCAATGGCACCCTGCTGGCCACCCACGTCTTGCGCTGGGAACTCTTCGAACGCGCGGGAGCGCGCATCGTCGAGTTGGCCCGCGCCTGCTACGAGCAAGATGACTCCAGTGTACGGCCGCGGAGCATTGCGAGCTTCGACGCCTTCGAAAACGCCATGAGCGTCGATATCGCGATGGGGGGCTCGACCAATACCGTGCTCCATCTTCTGGCCATCGCCCACGAGGCGCAGGTGGACTTCACGATCAATGACATCGAGAGGATCTCGCGCCTGACCCCGACTCTGTGCAAGGTCGCGCCTTCGTCGAACTACCACCTCGAGGACGTCGGTCGGGCGGGTGGAGTCTTCACCATCCTCGGCGCTCTGCAGCGCGCCGGGCGAATACACGCAGACGTCGGAACCGTCGAGGGCGGAACTCTCGGCGAAGCCATCGCCAGCAACGATGTTCGCTCTGAAACCGCGGACCCCAGGGCTCAAACCTACGCTCTGGCCGCACCGGGCGGTGTGCGGACGACGGTCGCCTTCTCGCAGGACAAGTACTACGAATCCGTCGACTACGACGCTGAACAAGGTTGCATCCGCGAAAGCGACCACGCCTATAGTTCAGACGGCGGACTCGCGGTACTGCGCGGAAACATCGCCGAAGACGGGTGCATCGTGAAATCAGCGGGTGTACCCGAGAGCCTTCGGGTCTTCGAAGGTCCGGCTCGCATCTACGAGTCACAGGATGCCGCGTGCAAGGGGATCATCCAGGACGAGGTCCAGAGCGGCGATGTCCTGGTCATCCGCTACGAGGGACCGAAGGGAGGACCCGGCATGCAGGAAATGCTCTACCCGACCTCCTATCTCAAGTCGAAGAAACTCGAGATGAGCTGCGCGCTGGTCACCGACGGACGATTCAGCGGTGGATCGGCCGGATTGTCGATCGGGCATGTATCTCCCGAAGCCGCCGAAGGCGGCGCGATTGGCCTGGTCCAGAACGGCGATCTGATCCGTATCGATATTTCCAATCGAAAGATCGAGTTCGCCGTCGAAGCAGCAGAACTCGAAACCCGACGCACGGCCATGGAAGAGCGAGGCCAGAGCGCGTGGCAACCGGAAGAAAAGCGCGAACGCAGAGTTTCGAAGGCGTTGCAGGCCTACGCATTGATGACCACGAGTGCCTCTCGCGGAGCAGTACGCGATCCCGACCAACTGAAATAACAAGGGAGCGGGTTCCCAAATGCGCAAACTCTTGATTTTCTTCGTCTTGACACTGCTGATCGGGGTGGTCGGTCCGCCCGCCTGTTACAGCCTGGTCGGCATCGAGCGCCCGGAGCTTCCGAAGGCCGGGCGATCGCTAGAACTCCGCGACGGCACGCGGCTCAACGTACTCGAGAGCGGAAACGCAGCCGCTCACCCGATCGTATTGATCCACGGGCTTCCGGGGTCTGGCTATGACTGGAGACCGTTACCGGAAACCCTGGCGGCCGGTGGGGGACGCGTGATCGCGTACGACCGAAAGGGCTACGGGCATTCCGACGCTCGAGGCGAGAACGAGGCGCACTCGATGGAGGCCAATGCCTCTGAGTTGCTCCAGTTGCTCGAAGCGCTCGAGCTTCGAAACGCCACACTGGTGGGCTGGTCGTACGGGGGCGGGGTCGCAACTCTGGCCAGCATCGCGGATTCATCGCGCATCGCGCGCGTCGTGCTCCTGGCGAGCGTCGGGCCCGCGGTGGAATTCGAAGGCGGCAACTGGATCGAAAACCTGATCTTCTCGGCGCCCGTACTGGCATGGGTCGGGCGCGTTCCTCCGATTTCGGCGGCCACCACGACCGCCCTCAGTCGCGAGGCCTTCAGCGAACAAGCGATGCCAGACTGGTGGGTTCCCCAGACCCGAGCAAATCTGGCACGTACAGGCACGCGACGTGCGATGCGACTCGAAAGCCAGCAATGGCCGACGGTTGCCCTGGAACCGGAAAAGATCGGCCGTCCGGTCCTGGTCATCCACGGCAGCGAAGACCGCTCATTGCCGTTGTCCGTCGGCGAAGACCTTTACCGTCGCACACAACCCGAATCCAAAATTCTGCGGGTCAGCGGCGGGAGCCATATGCTTCCGGTCACCCACGCAGAGCTGCTCGCGCAGCATATCCTCAGCTTTTCTGGCGGGAAAGATTCAGCGTCGGACTGAGCCTTGTTCCGGCCGTCAATCGATTTGAGCGACCTCGATGCCTCGCTCGGCCAGAAGCGCGACCAGATCACTCGACATCAGCTTCGCCGCCGCGGGTTGCCCGCGCACATGGGCATCCATATGCGCCAGGCCCAGCCCCTGAATCCAGGCGTAGGCGTGATCGGCGGGGCAGAGCTCACTGCTCGACTTCATCGCGTCAAAGATGACCTGTACATCTGGAGACCCAGCCGGAGCCCCAGCACCTAACATCGGCCCCATCTGCGTGGCTCGCGAGATGTGTGCACAGATGCGTCGTCTGCCTTCGCTCTCCTCCGAAGCCGTGCGAGAAGATCACCAGCGGAAACACACCGTCCGCCGTCGCCGCATCGCGCACCGCCGCCTGTTTCGCGGGCGGTGCGATCGGCAGGGTCTGGAAGCTGTCCCGGTGTTCGGGATCGAGATCCTGTCCGGCGTGCGCAGAGGTGGCCGGGTACCAGACTTCGACGGGCAGCGTCCGTTCGCGCGTGGCGTCGGTCCACTCGAAAGTGCGAACACCGACGGGCGAGCTACCCCGGATAAATGGATCGTAGGACATCGCTTCGCTCATCCTCCCGCCGCCGCTTTCACGAAACCCACGCGATCGCCATCGCTGAGCTTCGTCTTCATGCCTTTGCGGTGGGTCGTCAGGATGCCGTTGACGGACACCGCAGCAACACGCACCAGCTTGGCGAACTGCTCCCCACCATCCCCGAAGCGCGCGCGCGTCTGCGCCACCGCATCTTCGACCGTCTGTGCGGATTCAATCTCGAGGCAGTCCCGGCCCAGCGCCTTGCTCATGTCGTAGGTCAATTCGACTCGGATGCTCATTGCTCGTTCCTCGTGTGATTCGAAGCTACGCGGCGGCCCGACTCACAGCCGTTTCAGACTCGAACCTGCAACCGATCCAGTGTCGCCCGCAGCGGAACACCGTCGGCATCCCAGCCGCGAAGCTTGTAGTACCGGGGCAGGAAATCACCCAGCGGATGGCCCCCGTCCATGTTTTCGAAAATGGACTCATTGAGCATGCGCGGAGGCAGCGTGTCGTCCTTGCCCGTCAACCCCTCTCGCAGATTGTACATACGCTCGAGATTGAAGATGCGACCGCCGATCTCCTGGAGATGCCCGGATGAAAAAGTCTGCCCGGTAACGTAGGTCAGCCACTTTTCGTACCACATCATGGGCTTGCCCTTCATCCCCATGCCCAGGCGCATCATCGGACCCGAGTTTTCGAAGATCTTCGAGATCGTGCGGTAGGTCAGCGACTTCGGATCCATATTGTGTATGGACGCGGGAACCATGCCGTAGGCGGTGAAGAAACAGAGCACCATCGAGTTGATCGCGCAGGCGCTGTTCTGCATGAGCACCGGAATATCCGCCTTTAGTTTGTGGTTCTGCGGATTGATCGTGAGCGGGCCGACCGATTCCATGTACATGCTTCCACCCTGAACGTGGCAACCGCCGCGATTGGTGGTGGCGTACTCGACCCCCTGGGCAAACGATCCGCGCGGATCGTACGCCGAGAGTTCCAGTCCCTTCACGTGCATGGCGTATTCGTGCCCGCCGAATTTCTGACTCATCTTGCGCGAACCGTTGGCGATTTCGTCACCCGCGCCCCTGCGGTGCGCGATGTCGCCAATCAATTCGCTGATGCCCTCGGGATCGCCGAAGCGGATGCCGGAATCGTGCACTCCGCGTTCCTGCAGTTCCATGGCGAAACTCAAGCTCCCGCCCAGGCTGATGGTGTCCATTCCGAAGTCGTCCGCGAGATAATTCCACTCGGAGACCTTCTCCAGATCGCCGATTTCCAGATTGCTGCCCATCAGTGCCAGGGTTTCGTACTCGGGCCCCTTGACCCGGCCCTTGCCCCTCAATTCCACGTCGCGACCGCAGGTCACCGGGCAGTGCTGACAACTGGTCTTCACGCCGACGAGCGCGTGGTCTTCCATGTATTCGCCGGAGATCTTCATCGCCTGATCGAAGTGACCGCGCTGAAAGTTCCGGGTGGGCAGGATGCCCCGACCATTGGACGTATTGACGATCGCCGCAGTGCCGAAGCGTTTGAGCGAACTTCCGAGCACCGGATGATCCTTGAAGATTTCGCGAACCTCCTTCGTATAGCTCTTGAAAGTCTCCGGATCGTCCATTTCGAGCTTGCGCGAGCCCGTGACGCTGATCGCCTTGAGGCGCTTCGAACCCATCACGGCACCGACGCCGGTGCGGCCCGCGATCCGTTCGTTCGAAACGATGCCCGCATAGAGCACCTGGTTCTCTCCGGCCTGTCCGATGACGGCATGAGAGTGCTTCTTGCCGAGGATCTCCTGGGTTTCGTACGTTCCCTTGCCCCAGAGGTCCGAAGCATCGATGAACAGGACTTCGTCGCGATCACCGTCGACCTCGATGCGAACGGGTCGCTCGGAGCAATGGCTGACGACGATCAGATCGACTCCGGCTCGCTTCATGCCGTAGGCGTAATTCCCACCACAAGTCGCGTTGCCGATCCCGCCGGTAAGCGGACTCTTGCAGACGACCGCAAAGCGATTGCTCTGCGGCGCCACCGAACCGTTGAGCGGACCGGTGGCGAAGATCAACGGGTTGTCGGGACCGAGCGGATCGACACCCGCTTCCGTGCGATCGTAGAGCAGGCGTGTTCCATAGCCCTTGCCGCCGATATAGAGCTTCGCGATCTCTTCATCCAGCGGCTCAAAGCTGTACTTCTGCGTCGCCAGATCGATTTCGAGGATTCGGCCCGCGTAACCTTTGATCATTGGACTCTCCTGTCCAGAAAGATGGGGGAAGACCAGGCACGCTCCGAGACGGGCGCCAGGCAGTCGTCGTCGAAGGGCGTGCGATAGTCACCGTAACAGGGCGAGGTGCGGATCGCCTTCCCTTCGGCGTCGAATTCCGTGCGCAAGCTCGCAGCATTGATGGCCGGGGTCGCCTTCTGGATCGCACGGGCGTAGTACAGAACATCTCGCCGAGAGGCCGGGTACTCGGGATCCTCGAAAGACGCGACGCAGCCCCGCGGGTCCGGATCGCACTCGATTCGTTTCCACGGGTCCTCGATGAGATCGCCGGGGTTCTCTCCCTGACGCTGCTGGGGGCGGATGCGGACGATCTCGATGGCCGTGATCGGTATGCGACTGTCGCTCGGGTTGTAGCAATCGCCGCGGCACAGGTTTTCGAGGCGCTCGGGCGTGAGCGCTTCGAGACTTTCGCTGGGACAACCGGGTTTCTGCTCGAGCGAGCCGATGGCTCGCACCTCGAAGCGTGGAATTCCCTCAAATGAATGGGCACTTCCCATCGACGCCCGGCCCCCGGGGGCATTGAGCAGATCGAACCAGAGAAGAATGCGCGGGCCACTGGTTCCATACACTTCGCGTCGCTTCAACGCAGACCAGATCGCCTCGCGATTCCTCCCGCTGCTATGCGCAGCTACGAGTCCGCCCGGATAGTAGAAGCTCGCCACTCGTTCGGTATCCCGGTGGGTCATTCCGGGACGTATCTCTACCGGTTGGGGAACCTGCGGATCGGCTTCGACCTGAGTGCGGGCGAGACTCTCGTAGAATTCCGAACGCACGCCTGTCGCCTCGGTCATATTGCGGCGCTGGAACTGTTTGTAACCGGTTCCGGGGCGCGCCGCGTGGTTGTCGCTCGACGAGATGAAGCCGAAGCGAAAGCGCAGAGGATCTCCGCTCGCGTTCTTCTCCTTCGGGTTGGAGAGCGACATCATGTACTGCACGGATTCGCGGGGGCGTTGCGAAAACGCAGGCTTGAAGCAATCGCGACACTGCCCGCAGTCGAGCCATTCCTCGGCCCGGGTATCGGGGAAGACCATGTGAGGCGAGACATTGGCGTCGAGCACGAGGCGTCGCGCCTGTTCGATCCGCACCTGACACTCCTGTTCTGGGAGATCCCCACAACGCTCCCTCATGATCTCTCCAGCCCGCCTGCAACACGGGAGATAGTCGGGCGTTGGAGCCGGACAGACGGGGTTGCCCTGCCCGTCTACCTCGTATTCCCGCCAGTCGCGATACTCCTCGGAATTTCCGTGACCCGACATCACCTCGACAAGTGTCTGCAACTCCGGGTCGTGACGCTTCAGGGTGAGTTGTTTGTCGAAGGAAGTTCCCGGAGGCGTATAGGCTCCCCACGTTGTCCCGTGTGGGATCACCAGCGTGTCGAAGCCCCACTGCCGGAGTTTCGCGAACAACAGACCCGGTTCCAGCGCCGCCTCCCGACAGTCCGCGGGAAGCGAACGAGTATCGACCCCCGCCTCGCACTGGGGCATCTGCGCCAGCTTGTCGAGCAACCAGACGAAGTCGCTGTACTCACCCCAACCGCCCGGGTCCAGCCAGCGCACCGTACGGGCCGATTCGAAACCAGAGACCAGACCGCCTTCACCTTCAACCGAGCCGATCGGACGCGCCGGAAGCTCGTTCTCGGCAGTTCCCGGGAACAGCACATTCTTGTGCCCCCAGTGCTCCTCGGGCGTGAGTCCTACCTGTGTCCACTCGAAGCCCGTAAACGCGGCGAGGTCGGGATCGGCCGGGTCACCCGCACGGGCGTTGCACTGCCGGATACTCTCCTTCACGTCCTGCCAGTGTTTGGACGTGAGATTTTCCGCGTGGTCCGTCAGGGCGTAGAAATCGAGCGCAGCACAGTGCCGGGCAAAATCACATGCATCCGCCGGGGGATGGGCACCTTCTCCGTTGACGACTGGAAGCGAATAGAGAAAGGCATCGAAGGAATAGGTGGTATGCACGTGCAGATCGCCGAAGAGAATCGTCTTCGAGTCAGCCACCGTGCCCGTTTGTCCCGCGATCTCGCGTCGAGCATCGCTCTGTCGTTGCGCGGCGGCGGAAAGCGACTCCTTCGACCGGCCAGGCCCTTCGATCAAACCGTCGGGCCTGTCCCCCCCGCCACACGCGAGCATCGATCCCACCAGGAGTGCGATGCAATAAGAGCGCTGTTTCGCACGAATCCACGCGAGAGAAAGGCGAGAATCCGACATTTCTACCCCCACTGAGTCGATGGTCGCGCCATCGTTCACTCATTCTACCGAGCCGGGGGAAATGCGTCTCCGTTTGCCGAAACCGAACCCGCTTCCACGGCTGCAGCCCTATAAGCCAATGAACGCCATTGCCTGACTTGCATTTTTGAAGTCCAGGATTCGTTGATGATGGTATGTCTTTTCACCAACTAACACAAAGTTGAAGCCCAGTTCCTCACAAGCCTTCTTATCCCATTCCCCATCTCCGAAATAGGTGCAAGGAACTCGATTCTTCCCGATGGCCTTCTCTTCTGCGATTTTCATTATCTCAATTCTCGAGAAATGGTTACTTGAAGATGCAATTGGGATATCTGCGACGTCAATACCCGCTGATTCCAGTTTCATTAGAGCAGTCTCGTGCCACCCACCGGTTGCAATTGATAATCCTAGATCTTCTATTCGACGTAGCGCAGACAAGAATTCAGAAGCACCTGGAACCTGCTGCACTGGGTTGCCCTTCAAGTGGTTAGCCACCTTATCAGCGAATGTCCCTTTGACATCAGCATGGATTTCTTCTCTCTTAGCATGAAGTCCATTTTCGTTTATGTGCTGATCCAGGATGCCCGCATCACTAACATAGGCGTACTTCGTCCATTCGGGATCCAGACTATGGCCTAGAACCTCATACACGGCTTCAAGATAACAATTGCCATCAAACTCGTCTGACATTACTAGCGTGCCGTCAACGTCAAACATCACGTGGTGCAAACCGCTTCTCTCCTTGGCATATAGCGGACCAGGCATCAGCGGCGCTGAAGGGCGCCGCCGAGTGCGCTGGACCTGAAAAATCCGGTGCCAGACGGTACAGCGGAATTTTGAACGATGCCCTTCAACATCCGACGCATGCCGTTGGCGCAGACTCCAAGCAGAGCCTGGAACCAGTGGACCGAATGGCAAGCCGGAAACAAGGAGTTGCGACGCACAAACCACCAACGCCCGATGAAAGCGGAGGTGTCAAGGGACGTCCTGAACCGCCCCGGTTTCTCCGGAGACTCGTTTAGTTGAGTCCAGCCACCGTGGCCAGACTTTCTTGCTTCTCATAGTAAACCTGTTCGAGTTCGGCTGGAGGGATATTTCCGATCGGCTCGAGCAGCCGGCGGTTGTTG
>JAAELY010000051.1 GCA_024226335.1 bacterium | reverse complement strand
CCCCAAGTGCTGTGGCTATTCGCAGGCCTCATCGCAAGGCGCCTGGACGAAGGAATGCGTCCGCTGCTTGTCTCGAAGAAGTGCTTCATGACCACGTGTGCGAAGGCCATACAGAAGTACCTGCGGGAATTCGGACACGAGGACATCGAGGTCATCTCCGAGAACTGGTCACAGGTAGACCTGACACGTCCCAACGTCATCCCGCTCATCAACTACGGGATGATCGGAACGAACCGCTTCGAGCATTTCAACTGTGCCTACTGCCTAAACAGCTACTACGTAACCGAGAGGGAGGTGAACCAGATCCTGCAGGATGTCCTCGGTGCCGATGTGCAGATAGCTCTTGAAATCTAGACAGAGGGCGATCCCAAACGAAGGCGCATTCGACCGACGAGCCAGCACGATCAGGTCTACGACGTGTCCCACCTGGCCCCACTTGCGTTAGCGCATCAGGAGATGGACGTAGTCGTCCAGGCAGTCGGGCGCGTAAGGCCCTACACACGGCCCAGGGAGATCATCACGTTCCAGTTCGCAGATCATCCCGATGGTGAGTACGACCAGGAGTTCTGCTCGATCGGGCAGGCCAGGGAGTTCTTTGAGATACCACTCCGATCTGACTTGAACAGGTGGAGACTGATCACCCAAGCCAGAGATGCCCGGCGGCGTGGATTGACGCATGATGAGCGACAATTAGAATTGGACCCGACGACAATTAGAACTGCCCACTGAGAACGCCCGTAACCTGCCGGCTCCCCTGGATTTGGAGCCAAGGATGGTTACAGACGAGCAAGTGAGGAGTTTGTTCAGGATGGTGGATTCAGGCATGGGCCAGGAGAAGGCGGCGCTGAAGGCCGGGATGGCCTTGACGACGGCTGGGAAGTACCTCACCGAGCGGCGGTTTCCGAGCGAACTGAAGCAGCCGCGGACGTATCGAACGCGCGAGGATCCGTTCGATGAGGTCTGGGCGAGCGTCGAGGCACTGCTCGAGACGGACCCGGGGCTTCAATCGAGAACTCTGTTCGACTGGCTCCAGCGGGAGCACCCCGGGCGGTTCGCCGACGGCCAGTTGCGGACGCTGCAGCGGCGTGTGAAGACGTGGCGTGCGACGAAGGGTCCGGCGAAGGAGGTCTTCTTCGACCAGGTGCATCACCCGGGGAAGCTGAGCGCGTCGGACTTCACGTGCATGAACTCGCTGGGGGTGACGATCCAAGGGATGCTGCTGCGGCACCTGATGTACCACTTCGTGCTGACGTACTCGAACTGGGAGCACGTGACGCTGTGCTACTCGGAGTCGTTCGAGGCGCTGAGTGCGGGGCTGCAGAACGCGTTATGGGCGCTTGGCAAGGTGCCCGGGATGCACCGGACCGATCAGTTGACGGCGGCGGTGAACCAGATCGGCGGCCCGGATCCGCGTGATGCATTCCAGCGCCGATACCTCCAGGTGCTGGATCACTATGGTCTCACCGGGCAGAAGATCCAGGCGGGTCACGCGAACGAGAACGGCGACGCGGAGCAGTCGCATCATCGGTTCAAGAACCGACTCGACCAGGCACTCATGCTGCGGGGCAGCCGTGACTTCGAATCGACCGAGGCGTACGTGGCTTTCGTTCGCGATGAGATCGCCCGATTCAACGCCGGACGCCGTGACCGCCTGATGGAGGAGATGGCGGTGATGGGCTCGCTGCCGGCGCGTCGTATTGACTCGGTCCGGCGCGTGCAGGTACGTGTGAATCACGGCAGCCTGATCCACGTGGACAAGAACGTCTACTCAGTGAACAGCCGGCTGATGGGCGAGAAGGTGACGGTGGCCATTCGCCTCGACGAGCTGGAGGTGTGGTACGCCCAGAAGATCGTTGATCGTCTTCCGCGGCTTCGCGGCACCGGGAAGCACCTGATCAACTACCGGCACATCATCGACTGGCTGGTTCGCAAGCCTGGGGCGTTCGAGGATTACCGATACCGCGAGGATCTG
>JAAELY010000050.1 GCA_024226335.1 bacterium | reverse complement strand
CTCGACTCCCACGGTACCGGCACGTCGCGCGCGCGGCGAGCTGGCGTCGCGGTTCCGATCTCGGCCGCGACGACCGAGACCTGAGCGCCGGGCTGCCGATCGAGTGTGCTATGCTCTGCCAATAGTCCTACCGACCGGCTCTGGTTGGGCTGGGCAGCCCGATCGGCGCCTCGAAGGCCGAAGTATGCTGCGATCTCGCTTGAATCCGACCGCTTCGCCTGCACCGACGCCGGTCTCAGTCGAGGCTGAGGGATACAAATTCCTAAGTGCAACGGCCGTGCCAGCCTGCTCGCGGCTTCGGCCCTCGCTAGCGGTCCGTAGCAGGCCAGACTGCGCGCAGGGACTTCGGCCGATATCGGCAAGGCCGCAGCGTCTTGGCCTAGCGCGGGTACCGCGCCGTCGGGCCGAGCGACCGGCTGAGCCAAGGCGCCTCGGCCTGTCCTCGGTCAACGCCTCCGGACTCGCAGGCTTGCGGCTACCGCAGTGCCTGCCCGGCGGCCTCGTACAACTCGCTTCCATCTGAACTCGTGGAACGGTGTTGCACGACGGGAGACTACCGGTTCGGAGTTCAGATAGAAGCTTTTTAGTTCGGCGGCAAGGGCGAGGCGCCCGTGAACCAGATGCCAGCCCGCGAAACAGATGCTAGAGTTTGACAAGTGGAAGCGTGTCGAGGATCGCAACATCCTCGCGCTCGAGAGCGTTACTAGGCTTCATAACGTGCTGGATCCGACAGAGCCGAGGAACATGATCTTCGGCTTCCACTACTACTACAGAGGAGGCCAGGGTTGCACGAACGTTGCTTCGCGGTCGCCAGATGAAGTGCTCCAGGAGGTCGAAGCGAGCATGTCAGGCGACCACTTTACGCTCTATTCTTTGGCTGAAGTTGCACACTTGGCCGAGATGAAGGTTCCGGTCCGTCGGTCCGATCCGCATTCCGCGAAGGAACTTGTCGCGGCTGTCCGTAAACGCTCAAGGGAGACGGAGCTAGTAATCGTCTTCGACATTGCCAATCCAGAGATCGATGTGGTCTACGATATCGACGATCGCGAAGCGAGCGAGTGCTACCTTGAGTGGCTCCCGTGGAGCGGTGGCGATGTCTACGTGTTCCGAATGGATGTGCTTGACGAAGGTAGGGATGGCTCTGTTGTCTCTTCCGTTTCTCCCCCAAGCGACAGCCCACGCGTACATGCTCTCTTGGACGCGAAGCGACCTTCTCCAGATGGTCGTACACCCAGCAGTGGCAGCTATTGAAGAACGCTATGCCATCATGAAGCACCGCCGAACCAGGCACTCCAGTGGCCGCCACCCACGTGGCGCACTTCGTGGTATGGTAGTCTGGACGCTGGCCGTTACCAGGAGCCCAGTCGGTCATCTCCGTCGGTTGGCGCCACTGAGTTCACTCGTTCGGCGGCTCGGATCTTCTAGACTGAAAGGAATGTGAAGGTGTGCCAGCTCCTCAAGCTGTCGAGCGCAATGGGCCGCCGGGACAGCGAGACG
>JAAELY010000049.1 GCA_024226335.1 bacterium | reverse complement strand
TCTGGGCTGCGTTGAGAAAGTCATCGAGTGGATCGTGTTCCGCGATCGGCGGCTCGACCTGGTCGACGGGCTCATCGAACTTGGGCACGGGGAAGTCATCGACGGGTTCGTCGAGTTCGGGCAGTGCCGGTTCATCCGCGCTGGCCGTGTCGGTCTGGGCTGCGTTGAGAAAGTCATCGAGTGGATCGTGTTCCGCGATCGGCGGCTCGACCTGGTCGACGGGCTCATCGAACTTGGGCACGGGGAAGTCGTCGACGGGCTCATCGAACTTGGGCACGGGGAAGTCGTCGACGGGCTCATCGAACTTGGGCGCGGGGAAGTCATCGACGGGTTCGTCGAGTTCGAGCGCCGGAGACTCGTCGAGTTCGGGCAGTGCCGGTTCATCCGCGCTGGCCGTGTCGGTCTGGGCTGCGCTGAGAGAGTCATCGAGCGGATCGTGTTCCGCGATCGACGGCTCGACCTGGTCGACGGGTTCGTCGAACTTGGGTGCTGGAGGTTCCGGTGCGGCGATCCTGCGCTGCGTATGGACGCGGCCGATAGGCTGGCTCGTGCTGCCGTTTTTCGGCTGAGGGGGCGGATCTGAAGCTACCGGTGGCAAGCTGTGCGGATCGAGTGTGTACATCGATGGCTGGGTTGGATCGTCGTCTACCTGGGGCTCTGAAACCTTTGCAGCACCGCCCGCTTCGGCCGCTGCGAGAAGGGCTTCGAGTCGATCGGCCAGTGCCTTGTTGTCGATCTCAGCTGTGCCCAGATCTGCGATCTCGTTGACCAGCTTGCGGGCGACCGAGGTCTCCTTGACTGCGACTGCGAACGATTCCTTCGCTTCGTCTTCAGCTTCCTGGGCGAGATCGTCGGAGACCAGCGAGTAGGCGTACAGAGCGGCGCCCATCGCCACGACTTCGTCTGGATTGATGTCTCGGCGCGGCTCTTTGGCAAACAGATCACGCACCACCTCGCGGACTGCCGGCATGCGACTCTGACCGCCGACCAGCAGAACTTCGCTGATTTCGTTGACCGAGATGCTGGCTGTCTGAAGACAGCGCTCGCATAGCTCGCGCGTTCGCGCGATCAACGGTGAAACCAGCTCGGCCACCTTGGCGCGTGTGATCGTACGGGAGAAGCCCGGCCGTGTGCCGTCGTCGAGCTTGGTCAGAAACGGGAGTTCGATCTGTGAAGTCTCGACCTCGGTGAGTTCGACCTTTGCCTTTTCTGCCGCTTCCCTCACGCGTTGGCGCGCGGCGCGGTCTTCGCCGAACCCCTGGCCGAACTCGCTGGTGAATTCGGCTTCGAGCCACTCGGCAATCTTGAGGTCGAAGTCCTCGCCCCCGAGGTACGAGTCGCCGTCGGTTGCCACTACCGAGAAGGTGTTTCCTCGGGCGCGCAGTACCGTTACGTCGAAGGTGCCACCGCCCAGGTCGTACACTGCGAGTGTGAAGTCTTTGGCCTTTTTGTACCCGTATGCGAAGGCCGCGGCCGTCGGCTCGTTCACCAAACGCAGGACTTTGAGACCGGCGTCTTCAGCGGCCAGCATTGTCGCCTTGCGCTGTACGTCGTTGAAGTGCGCGGGTACCGAGATGACCGCTTCGCCGACAGGACTGCCGAGGGCGGTTTCTGCGATCTCCTTGACCTTGGCCAGGATCAGCGTGGAGACTTGAACGGGTGAGAGTTCTTCATCGCCGATCTGGAGAACGACGCTTCCGAGCCGGCTCTTCTTGATCTTGTACGGAAGCTGCTCTGCGGCCTCCCGCACTTCCCTGGAATCGAAGGCGTGGCCGATCAGTCGCTTGATTGCGATCAGCGTGGACTGCGGATCCGAGACCGCGTGTCGCTTGGCCGGGGCGCCCACCAGGACTTTGCCGTCCTTGAAGCCCACACACGACGGAACGATGCCGCGATTGTCCCCACGCAGGACTTCCGCACGCCCTTCGCGGACAGCAGCGACACAACTGTTGAGGGTGCCCAGATCGATTCCGATGACATTCCGGCTCACGCTCTACATATCGGCAGTCAGACGGTGGACTTGCCGTAATCTGGGCGCGAACGGCGCTCGCACTTGTTCAGGGACCGGTGGGGCTATACCGTACGGGATCTTCCGGGGATGTAGCTCAGCTGGGAGAGCGCTGCGTTCGCAACGCAGAGGTCGGCGGTTCGATCCCGCTCATCTCCACCAAATTCTCTAAGTGCCCGGTTTCCCTGCGTTTTCGATCAGCTTCCGGAGCGGTTTGGCAATTGCCGCTGCAATCAGCCGATAGCCCTCGGCGTTGGGATGGCGCTCACCGGGGAAGCGGATGCGATCTTCATCACCGCGGTAAGGCCGGAAGACTGGCTCGAGATCGTAGAATGCGAGCCCCGCCCGCTCGGCTTCCGCCTCCACCAGCGGGGCTACCCGCCCGTGGAACTCGTCGCGATAGCGAGCCAGGTCCTGCACATCCGGCAAGAGCACGACCATCCCGCGGGCTCCGATCCTACGCGTGAGGTCGCCGATTTCCTGAATTGCTGCCGCGGCTGTCTGCCAGCCCCGTGCCCCGCTCCGGTAGCCGACGGTCCAGTCGTCTTCCAGAATGTCTTCTGCGCCCTGATCCACGTACCCCAGCTGTTTTGACAGGGAAACGCGCAGGCTCGCGGTCTTGTGTTTGAGCATCAGGCGGGTGCCGCGAATGAACTCCCGCAGGACCAGTTTCCGGGGAAATGTGTAGATCTCGAGCAACCACGGATGGATCTCGCGCAGGCGATTGTAGCGCTCGTACTTGCGCAGCTTTGCGTGCGTATCGTTGACCGGGTAGAACGCGAGCAGGACCACATCGGGTTGATATCGCACGCCCTCCACGCGCAAAAATGCGGCTTCCTGACGCGTCGAGTACCCGACCACGCCCGTGTTGATGACCTCGACAGGATCGTCCGGTCGCGCGCTGTTCAGGATTCCCTCGAGCAGGCGTGGATAGCTCTGCTCTTCCTGCAGGCGGTAGCCGAACGTCAACGAGTCACCCAGGACCAGCACGCGCGTCTTTTCCGGTGTGCGCTCGTAGCCGATTTCGGGATTGCGAAGCCCCCTGGAATTCGTGCGCACGTCGATGCCGAATTCACGGCCTTCCCAGTTCGGACGCATGCGTTTACCGACGTCTGGATCCAGCCGGTAAAGATCGGGCTCCGGCAGGAGATCATTCCCGGCCAGGCGCAGCATTCCCTCGCACAGCGCAAGTGCGACCAGGATCGAAACGAACAGCGTTCCCAGATTCTTGATCACGGGCGCGATACCAAAGAAGGAGGGGCCGTTCAGACTTCCTGCAACATCACGATTTCGGGCGCTCCGTCGAGCACGCCGACGAACTTCGCTCCGTGGGCGCGGAGATTCTTGCCGTGGATCGCGAAGGCTTCTTCATCCACGTACTTTTCGTAGAAGATGAAGACCGTGGGATCGTCGACTCGCTGGTGAACGGTATAGGCGGTGGTGCCGGCTTCGTTCTTCAAGCAGTCGCTGGAAAGCTCCTGAAAAAAGGCCGTGGCCTCCTCGATCTTGTCAGCCTTTACCTTGATCGTCGCAACAACGCTGGGCATGGGATCTCCTTCGGTCCGCACGAAAGCGTGCGGACCGAAGTCTGCACGAAATCCACCGCGCTTGGCAAAGAGCTACCCAGGCCCTGCACCCGCCTTGCCTTCTGCTGAACCGCTCCGAGCGCCACCCGCAGGTCTGCCCGCCCACCAATAGGGGGGGGATCGCTGCGGGATTGCCGGCGACTCCCGCGCGGCGGTATGCTGAGAGTATCAGGAGGAAACCATGGGCGTTCAGGCGGTTCTATTGGCGGGCGACCGCGGAGCCAGTCGCTCCGTGCGCGGCCGCAGCAAGGGCTTTCTGGATATCTGCGGCAAGCCGATGCTCGTGCACGTGCTCGAGAGTTTGTTGCACACGCCCGAAGTCGACGAAGTCTTCGTGGTCGGCAATGCCCCGCGGATCGAGCGTGCGATTCACGAACACGGTTGCCTGACGCTCGCGGCGTCGCTCGGCCGTCCGATCCACGTCATGCCACAACGCGACTCCTTGTACGAGAACGTCTGGCACGCATTCCTGCGCACCCTGCCCTCTCCGGATCCCGATCCAGAACATTCTATCCTCGTGGTGCCGACCGATATTCCCCTGGTGGTTCCCGAGGAGATCTCGCGCTTCATCCAGGACTCGGAAGCTGCCAAAGTCGACTATGCACTGGGGCTCACACCCGAGGTCGCCCTCGCGCCCTATCTACCCAGTGAAGATCAACCCGGTATAGAGATGGCCTGCTTCCATCTGGCAGAAGGTCTGTACCGCCAGAACAACCTGCACTATGTGCGTCCGCTGAAGATGGGAAATCGACACTACATCCAGGATGTGTACGAGAACCGCTATCAGAAAGAAGTCGGCTCCCTGCTGGGACTCGGATGGCGCATCCTGCGCCGCGAGTGGCGGAATCTTTGGGTGCTGTTCTTCTACTCGTTGATGCACCTGGGGCTGCTCCTGGATCGCCGTGGCTACCGCAAACTCGCCGATCGGGTGCGCTCGTGGGTGAAGCTCGAAACGGTCGAACGCGGTATCGGAGCCATGCTGCGAACCGACTTCAAAGCGATCACCACGGGCCTGGGTGGCGCTGCGCTCGACATCGACAATGATGCCGACCTCGAGGTTGCAGAGAAGATGATGGGCCGCTGGAAAGCGTATCAAGCCAAGCTGGTGCGAGCCGCCTGAAGCACGCGCCACACCGCGCTATCTTTCGCGTGTGGCGACCCCCCGATTCGAAGTTTCTGAAGCAGACCTGCTGGGCACCCTCGCCGGCTCGACGGCCGCGTGGTTTACTCCCGCCGGACGTGGGACGGTTCGCGTGACGGGCGGTGACCGCGTGCGCTTTCTCAATGGAATGTTGAGCAATGATGTGGCGGGGCTTTCGGCCGGGCAGGCGTGTGAGGCGCTGCAACTGGACCGCAAGGGCCACCCGATCGCCGACCTGAGCGCGTTGGCATTCGAAAACGAGATCTGGCTCGATGTGGCAGCGGGCGCCGACAACGCGCTCCTGGAGATGCTCGAAAAGCACATCATCGCCGACGACGTGAGGCTCGAGACTCTGTCTTCCGGATTCGATCGCCTTTCACTCGAAGGCTCTGGCGCCCGAGAAAGGCTTCAGGCCGTCGGTGTATCCGCACCCGAATTCGGCGCTTGCGTGCTTGTCGACTGGCGCGACGCGCTTCTACTCGCCTATGGCGGGGGTTCCTTCACCCAACAGGGTGTGCGTCTCCTGGGTTCATCAGAGCAACTCGATGGGCTGCGCGAGGCCCTCGAACTGCCGCTCCTGGACGCTGCCCAATCCGAGGTGCTGCGGATCGAAGCCTTTGTTCCCGCCTTTGGAATCGACGTGAGCGGGCGCAATTTTCCTCAGGAAGCGAGGCTGGAAGCCCGCATTTCGTTTACCAAGGGCTGCTACGTCGGCCAGGAGATCGTCGCGCGCATTGCCTCGCGGGGTGCGGTCAATCGCTTGCTCGTGAAGATCGCGGCCTCAGGACCGACTGTGGCGGGGGACGAGATCCTCGCAAAGGGGCATGGGGTCGGTGAGGTCACCAGTTCGACTTTCTCTCCTCTGAGCGGCCATCTCGCGCTGGGCTATGTAAAAACGGCCAGTGCGGCACCCGGCTCGCCGCTGGAGATCGCAGGTCAATCCGCGCAGGTGCTCGGACCGCCTGAATGAAGCGCTATTGCCGCTCGTAGCTTCCCGAGAGCGCCTGCCAGCGTCCTTCCCGGTGTTCGAAAATCAGGTCGAACGCGTAGATGACCGCGCCCGGAGGCAGGGAGCGGTCGGGTTCGATGGCTGTTTTTCGGACGAACGAAAGCCACGCCTGTACGCGTTTGCGTTCCCCGTCGGCCGGTTCGATCGAGAGATTCTCGAGTCGGACGCCGATCTTTTCACCGCGTAGCAAGAACGTTTCAATCACGGCCTGGACATCCACGAATAGCAGCCCGTCTTCAGACTCGAATTCGTGGGAGATGTGATCGATCACCGGTCCAACCGCGCGTTCTTCGACCGATCGCACGATGTGCCGCACGGTTTCTTCGAGCGGGACGTGTCGCGAAGGTGCGACCTCCTCGCTCGAGCACCCGAGCGGCAAGCCAGAGCACGCGAAAAGTCCCAGCCACAGCCAGAGGGTTCTTGCACGGGCGCATCTCGTGTGTTGCTTCACTGGGATGGAATATAGTCCCTCCGTGAGTCGCCGCATTCTCGCCTTTCTCGCCAAGCAGCCAATCCCTGGAACCGTCAAGACTCGACTTGTTCCCTCATTCTCGCCTAAGCAGGCCGGAGATTTCTACGAGGCCATGCGGCTCGATATCCTCGAGCAATACCGGAACCGTACCGAAGATCGGATCCTTTGGTACTGGCCCGCCTCGTCCCGCGCGTGGTTTGAATCTCGTGCGGCCTTTGGCGCGCGCCTTCTCGTGCAGAACGGAGACAATCTGGCCGCACGTATGGCGGCACTTTTTCGGGTACATGCGGAAGAGGGCTACGATCGGATTGTGCTACCGGGTACCGACAGCCGCACGCTTCCAGCGGAGTATGTGGGCCGAGCATTTCAAGCGCTGGAACACTCCGATCTGGTTCTGTGTCCGGATCTGGACGGTGTGTACAACCTGATCGGTGCGCCGAGTATGCGACGCGCTGCTCGAGATCGAAATGAGTACGGCAGACGTGCTGGTGCGCACACTCGAATGCGCGCGATCGCTCGGCCTGAACAGCGAACTTCTGCCCGCGCATCACGACGTGGATACGATTGAAGACGTCCGAAGACTGGAACGGACAGCGCGCGTGGACGGATCACCGCGCACGCGAGCGTGGCTGACGGCGAACCCGATGGTCGGGAGTCGACAGACCCGTCCCTAACTCGTTTTAAGAACGGCGAGAGAGTCCTTGGTGTATGCCCCTTGTACACTGTGACATTCTGCGTATGTTTAGCGGCTCTCGTGGTGGATCCGATTCGAATCCCCACGGTCTAGTGCGTTCGCGGTTCTCCCCCCTAGGAGATTCGAAACGTGATGCTTGTCATGCGCCGGGCGGAAAATCCGCCGGCCGTACGAAACACCCCGAAGGCTAGTTTTGCCTCGATGTGTTTCCCCTACGCTTTGTGCGCGGACAACGACACGCCAACGGCATCAAAACTGCAACAGCACGTTCTACAGTCGTGTGTTCTCAAGATGAAGAACAATACGACCAGGCCTGAAGGGTCGCTTCCGCGATCCAATTGAAGGAGGGGCTATGAAGATCAAGTATTTCCCGTTGGCGCTCGCAACCGCGCTATGCACGGTGGCTTTTGCGCCATCCGCGCTCGCGGCTGACGACGACGTCGCGCTGATCCGGGCACTGGAGCAAAGGCTCCTCGCAGCGGAAGACAAACTTCAGGACAGCGAGGCGACGATCCGGGCACAGCGCGATCTGCTCAGGAACTCGGCAATGCCTGCCGTTTCTCAGGGCAGCGGACTCGACGCCTTCTTCAGCAAGCTCGAAGTGGGCGGCCATCTGACGGCTTCGTACGTGTACGCGGGAGAGAATCCGCGCCAGAACACGAAGGGCACCGGCAGCCCGGCGCCGGTCGGATCCCAGCCGCTGTGCATGTTCAATTGCAATCACAATACGTTCACGCTCGATGCGGTGAAGCTCGAGATCGGTAAGTCGCTCGACGGACCCGGTACCGCCGGTTTCCAGTTGGACTTCCTGTTCGGGCAGAACGCCGCCATCCTCGACGCCTACACCGCGGGCCTTTCCGGCTACACGACTGCCCGAGGCGGGTCCGACACGGACTTCTTCATCCAGGAGGCCTACGTGGCCTACGACCTGAATGGGACCGAGCTCACCTTCGGTAAGTTCGAAACGCTTCTCGGTTTCGAAGTTCTCGATTCTCCCGCGAATCCGAATATCAGTCACGGGATCCTCTTCACCAAGGCCATCCCGCTATTTCACACGGGTCTCCTGGCATCCGGTGAAATCAACGAGAACCTCGGTTGGGCCGCGGGCGTAACCAACGGTTTCGACAACGCGATCGATCTCAATGACAACAAGGGCCTGCTCGCCCAGATCCGCTACGGCGCAGGTCCATTGGCCACGTCCGTGCAGGCCTATTACGGCGCCGACAACGCTTCGGTCTCCACCGGAGCGGTCGTCAATGGCACGACTCGGCACGGAAGTAAGGATGACGCCCTGATCATCGACCTCGTCTCTACGTACACGGCGTCCGACGATCTCAACTTCTGGCTCAATATCGACTGGGGCGAGCAGGAGGATCTGTCCGAAATCGGAGGCGGCTTTGAAACCGCTCAGTGGTGGGGTGTTGCGGTCGGCAGTGCGATCGACCTGAGCGACAAGCTCAGTCTCGCCCTCCGCGGTGAGTACTTCGTGGACGAAAACGGATACCGCCTCGGCTTCGGCCCGACAACGGGTGCCAAGACGGATATGAATGCCTACAGCCTCACCGGGACATTGGGTTATGCGCTCACTTCCAACCTCTCGGCTCGCATGGAAGTCCGATACGATCGTCTCGACGCGAGCGGTTCGATCGATGAGGTCTTTCCCACGGGCAACACCTTGGGGGCGTCTCCGAACATGGAAGAAGACGGTGTGACCGGCTACTTCGAAGTCTCTTACAGCTTCGATTGATCAGTGCGAGCTACAGGAGGAAGCATATGAGATTCAAAGTACTCGTACTGACCGCCGCACTTGCTGCAGTCGTACTGGGACCGCCCGTCGCGCAGGCTGATGAAGCCGCAACAGCGCGTCTCCAGGCGCTCCAGGAGCGATTGCTGGCGCTCGAAGACAGGATCGACGAGCGGCAAGAGGCGATCGCGGTCAACAGAGATTTGCTGGATCGGCACGTGGAATCTGCACCGGACGTCAGTCAGGGCAGTGGGCTCGACGGATTCTTCAGCGGCCTGGAAGTAGGGGGGCATATTGCGGCCTCCTATGTCTGGGCGGGCGAGAATCCGAGCAAAGGCACGAAGGGCACTGGCAGCCCGGCTCCGACCACCACGCAACCGATGTGCCAGTTCAACTGCAATCACAACACATTCAGTCTCGACGCCGTAAAACTCGAGATTGGCAAACCGACTAACGGTTCCGGTACAGCTGGCTTCCAGTTGGATCTGTTATTCGGGCAGAACGCCGCGATCCTCGACACCGGTACAGCAAGCCTTTCGGGTTACACCACTTCTCCGGGTGGATCCGATACGGACCTCTTCATTCAAGAGGCGTACTTGATGTACAACCACAACGGCGTGGACTTTCTCTTTGGAAAGTTCGAAACACTGCTGGGTTATGAAGTGCTCGACTCAGTCGAGAACCCGAACATCAGCCACGGCCTGCTCTACACCTGGGCGATTCCGCTGCTCCACACCGGAGTGCTGGCTTCGGGCCAGTTCAATGAGAACCTGGGCTGGGCCGCTGGTGTGACCAACGGCTTCAACAACGCACTGGACCTGAACGAGAACAAGGGAATCCTGGCTCAGCTCCGCTACGGCGGAGGACCGTTGAGCGCCTCGCTACAGACCTACTACGGTGCGGACATGGCAAGGCAGCCTCCGAGCTTCGGTCCGGCGAGTACGGTCAATACGACCAGCGAACGTCAGACCGACGATGCCCTGATCGTCGATCTGGTCGCTACCTACAAAGCCTCTGACTCCCTGAATTTCTGGCTCCAGGCCGATTGGGGAGAGCAGGAAGACGTGGCCGGATTCGTAGCGACCGACTACGACGATCGCATCTGGTATGGCGCCGAGGTCGGGACCCAGATTCAGTTGAACGACAAACTGAGTCTCGCCCTGCGCGGCGAGTACTTCTTCGACGAAAAGGGCACGCGGACCCTGAAGCAGACGGAGAAGTTCCCGGCTACCGAGGACGCGGTCTTCTACAGCCTGACTGGAACTCTGAGTTACGCGATGACGCCCAATCTGACCACCCGCGCCGAAGTCCGCTTCGATCGAGCGGACTGGTCCACGGGAACCGACAAGATCTTCCCGTCTGGTACGACCACCCCTTCGGTGTCCGACAACGAGGAGGATGCCGTCACGGGTTATCTGGAGGTCTCGTACAGCTTCGACTAGTCGAAAGCAGCGAAAACGGGGGTGCCCGGAGCCCACCTGTCTCCCGAGGGGCCTTCGCCACGGTACGGCGAAGGCCCCTCTCACTTTGCGCCCGATACCTCGTGGGGCGGGGCAGTATTCGCTACTGAGAAGCCCCTGTAGTTTGTGGTATAAGGCTTGGCACTTGCCTATCGGAAACCCGGGAGAGAGGTCCGCCCCATGCAAAAAGTCGAGGCGATCATCAAACCGTTCAAGCTGGACGAGGTCAAAGACGCCCTCAATTCGATCGGGATCCAGGGCATCACGGTCTCAGAGGTCAAAGGTTTCGGCCGTCAGAAAGGCCATACCGAGCTCTACCGCGGCGCCGAGTACGTCGTGGATTTCCTACCCAAGATCAAAATAGAGATCGTCGTTCCCGACGATCTCAGTCCAAAGGTCGTCGAAGCCATTCAGAGCGCCTCGAATACGGGTCGCATCGGTGACGGCAAGATCTTCGTGCTGCCCGTCCTCGAAGCTGTACGAATCCGCACCGGCGATCGCGGCGAAGACGCTATCTAGTTCCTGTCTTCCGGGCGCCAAGCAGCGCCTCCAACCCCCTCGGAGGGACCATGCACAACGACCGAACCCCCAAGGACGTGCTCGATTATGCTGCCGCTGAAGGCGCCAAGCTGCTCGACCTGAAATTCATCGACTGGCCGGGACAGTGGCAGCACGTCACATTCCCAATGCACGAACTCGACGAGTCCTCTTTCGAAGACGGGTTTGGTTTCGATGGGTCGAGTATTCGCGGCTGGAAGAGCATCGACAGCAGCGACATGTTGATCATTCCGGACCCGACCACCGCCTTCATCGATCCGTTCTGCGACCACACGACGCTCTCGATGATCTGCGACATCGTCGATCCGATCACCCGTGAGTCGTACTCGCGCGATCCGCGTCACATCGCCCAGAAGGCGGTCAACTATCTCAAGCTGACGGGCATCGCGGACACCGCGTACATCGGTCCCGAGGCCGAGTTCTTCATCCTCGACGACGTGCGCTACGCCACGAACGAGAGAGAGAGTTACTACATCATCGATTCCATCGAGGGTCGCTGGAATAGCGGTCGCGATGAGGGTCCGAATCTCGGCCACAAGCCGCGCTACAAGGAAGGCTACTTCCCGGTCTCACCCGCCGATTCGTTCCAGAACCTGCGCAGTGAGATGGTTCTTCAGATGGAGGACCTCGGACTGCATATCGAGTGTCAGCACCACGAAGTCGCCACCGCCGGTCAGGCAGAGATCGATATGCGTTACAGCCCGCTCGTCGAGATGGGCGATATGCTGATGCTCTACAAATACTGCGTGAAGAACGTGGCCAAGAACGCCGGCCACACAGTTACGTTCATGCCGAAGCCGGTCTTCAACGACAACGGCTCGGGCATGCACACTCACCAGTCGCTCTGGAAGGACGGCAAGCCGTTGTTTGCCGGGAATGAGTACGCCGGCGTATCGCAGTCCTGCCTGTACTACATCGGCGGGATCCTGAAGCACGCCCGTTCGCTGGCCGCGTTGACGAACCCGACGACGAATTCGTACAAGCGGCTGGTTCCGGGTTTCGAGGCTCCGGTGAACCTGGCCTATTCCAGTCGCAACCGCTCCGCTTCGATCCGCATTCCCATGTACTCGGCCAGCCCGAAGGCAAAGCGCCTCGAGGCCCGCTTCCCGGATCCGACCTGCAATCCCTACCTGGCATTCTCGGCCATGCTCATGGCGGGGCTCGACGGTATCGAGAACAAGATCGATCCGGGCGAGCCGATGGACAAGGACATCTACTCGCTGAGTTCCGAAGAGCTGGAGAACATCCCCGTGATGCCCGGCAGCCTCGAAGAAGCCCTCGACTGCATGGAAGACGATCACGACTTCCTGTTGAAGGGAGACGTCTTCACCGAGGACGCCATCCAGACCTGGATCGGTTACAAGCGCGAGAACGAGTGCCAGCAGGTCGCGCTGCGACCCCATCCGCACGAGTTCGAACTCTACTACGACATCTAGTCTGAGCCTGCTAAGACACCTTTGATCTGAAACGAGTGAGGGCCAGGCGCCCATCCGTTCCAAGTTGTAGTTACGACACAACAATTTGGGCGTATGCGCGATGACCCTCGACGACAAGGTACAGGCTTTTCGGCTTCGCCCCTTCGCGCAGGTCGAGGAACTCGGCAACGTCTCGGAGGCCTGCCGCCAGGCCGGGATCTCGCTCTCATGGCCGCAAGCACCGTCTATCGCTGCTTGCGGCGATACGGCCTCGGCACCCTGTGACCTTGTCTGCCTCGACTGCAGAATGCTCTTGGGTGCAGCTGGGCATCCATTTCTGGCACAGAGTGTCTCTTGCGGCTAGACGGAATAGCGAGACACCAGGTCGTCGAGTTGCTGCGCCACGCTAGCTAGCTCGCTCGCAGACGTATCGACCGACTCGGCCCCGCCCGTGACGTTACGTATCGCGGAGGCCACGTCCGCGATGCTCCCGGAAACGTCAGCCACCCCGTTCGAAGCTTCTGCAGTCGTTCGTGCGATTTCGTTTGAGCCAATCGCGAGTTCGTCAGCATTCTTGGACGCCGCGGTTACACCAGCCAGAGTCTCTGCGACCGATCCGTCAACGAGTTGTGCACTCTGCGCTGCCGAGGCCACAGACTCCGAGATTTCTCCAGCCATCTCGCGTTGCTGCTCGATCGATTGCGCGATTCGTTGAGAAATCAGGTTGACCTCGTTGGAGACTTCCACAATACCGGTGATCTTCGTCTCCGCTTCGCGGGTGCTCTCCTGGATGGCTTCAATCTTCCCTCGGATCTCGCCAGTTGCGACGGATGTCTGCCGTGCAAGTTCCTTGACCTCACTCGCGACGACGGCGAAGCCTCGCCCGGCATCGCCTGCCGATGCTGCTTCGATGGTTGCGTTGAGTGCCAGCAGGTTCGTCTGTTCTGCGATGTCGTTGATTGCGCCCACGACCTTCCCGATGTCGTTTGCAGCCTCCGTCAGAGACTTCATCGAGCGGCTCGCCTCACTTGCTGAACCGGATGCCTGCGATGTGATTACCGCGGCTTGCTCGGAATCTTCCGAGACCTTTCCCAGAGATGTCGCCATTTCCTCGACCGACTTGGACACCGACTGCACGTCGCGCGCCATGGACTGCGAACTTGCCGACACCTGCCCCATGTTCGTCGATATTTCCTCGACCACTACAGCGACGTTTCGGATGTTGCTCGAAGACTCTTCAACAGCGCTGGCCACAGTCGCAAGGTTCTGGGAGAGTTCTCCGGTCGTCTCCGACACACTACCGGCCTGCTCGTTCATCTGTCCGCTACTGCTCGCCAGCGAGCCAGCAACCATCGTGAGTGAAGAAGCTGAGCTGCTCAGTTCCTCACCCCGCGCCTTGATGGAGCCGATGCTCTCCCTCAATGAATCGAGCAGCACGCCGAATTCCCTCGCCATTTGGCCAATCTCGTCACCCGAAGTTACCGCGGGAGTGCGCGTCAAATCGCCATGGGCGGCACTCTTGATGGAAGAGAGCATCTCGTTTACGGGCCGTGTGAGGCTGCGAGCGAATAGAATGGAGAACATGATTCCCCCCAATGCCGTAGCTGCGAGGAGCATCAGAGCTGGACCTTGTACCAGCTTGACTCCCGAAGCCAGATCGCTTGTCGCGACGCGAACAAGGGCAGACCATCCGAGGCCTGGATAACCCAGTGCTCCCGAAGAATGGACGAACCCACCGAGTTGTTCGATTTGCTTGCGTGCGTGCGTGCTGATCAAGTACCCGGACCCTCCTTCGACAGCAGACTTTGCAATCTCGACATCCAACTCGGCGAGATTCTTTCTCAAGAGAACGTCGAAGTCGTGAACGATCTCCTTCTCGCCAGTCCTGTAGGGGTCGTAGTCGACAAGGAATGTGCCGCTTCGATCGAGTAAGGTGATCTCGATGTTCGGGATATTGAGTGAGCCAGCGAAGCTGTCGTAGCTCGAGGCTATGATCTGCTCGACGAGTCTGAAGTCTGCCAAGTTGTGCCAGATGGCTATGACCTTGCCGGACTCATCTCGAACAGGGGCGGAGTAGCTGACGGCCAGCAAGGTGTCGTCTTGGTAAGCCCTGGCTACATCGCTGTTTCGCTCGACATCGCGGACGACCGTACCCGTGACGCCTTCGCCCTCTGTAAAACGACCGGCTAGAGAATCCTTGAACCAGCCCTCGCCAGCGTAGTTCTTTTTGTAGAGCCACCGTGTGTCGACTGGTGCACCGCTCGCGTCGCGTGAGTTCACCGCGATGACACGACCATCTAGATCGGTGAGGAGCATCAACAGGTAGATATCGTATCCCTTCACATATGCGTTCATTGCATCTGTAATCGGGTTCTTCTGCTCGGCGGTCTCGTACCAGCTAGCGCGGTCATGGACCACCTTGTTGAGGGCAAAAGCTTGAACGTCTCCGTAGCGCTCGAACAGATTGCGCTCGATCTTGTCCACCATGTCTGCTGTGGAGTTGCGGATCAGGCTCCCTATCTGTTCGGTCGTGTTGTCGAGCGCAAACATCATCACGACGATCGAGCTGGCCGGAAGTAGGCTGAAAAGGAGCAGCGTCACAATGAGCTTCATGCGTAGTGTTGTAGTGCGGTGAGTGCTGGAGCGGAGCAATTTCAGTCCCTTCGTTCGCAATGCCATACAGGAGCACTCTGGCCATGTGGCCGGAAAACCCAGAAGTTGCGATGTGTAGGGTATCGGCGCCTCGAATTACAGCTGGAACGCAAATACACAGATATTCTTCACTCGGAGTGTCCTATGCCGGAAAGGCCTAAACTGTCTAGACCTTTCCGATATTGGACCCTCCAGGCCGTTCGCTCCCGCAGCACGGATCAGGGTTAGGGAACCTCTGCACAGGGAGGCTGCGGCTGCGCAGCGCGATGCATCCGCCTGCGCTGCGTCGCGCGACCCTCTGCAGATCTACGGATCTGCGATCGGATCACGCTTCTTGCTCAGGCGGCGACTCCCGCCTCTCGCTCGAATCCTCCCTGTGCAGAGATTCCCTAGGAGCTGTCTCCGAGGACGTCCTTCATCGTGTACAGGCCCGGCGGCTGGGTTGAAACCCAGTGCGCCGCGCGCGCAGCCCCGCTCGCGAAGTTCTCGCGTGAGAGAGCGCGATGCGTGAGCTCCAGGCGTTCGCCCGGACCGGCCAGGTATACGGTGTGTTCACCGACGCTGTCGCCGAGCCGGAGAGTCTGCATGCCGATCACACCGGGCTCGCGCGGGCCCGTAATGCCTTCCCTGTGGTAGACCGCGACCAGGTCCTGCCCGCGCGCTTTCGCAGCGGTGTTCGCCAGGGCGAGCGCGGTTCCGCTGGGCGCATCTACCTTGCGGTCGTGGTGCATTTCGAGCACGTCGATTTCGTATGAATCGAGTTTGCGCGCCGCTTCGGCCACCAGATCGAGCAGCATCGTGATACCGACGGAGTAGTTGGCCGCGTGGACGACGGCGGTCTCTCGAGCCGCAGCTTCGATTCGCGCCAGGTCGGTTTCGCCAAATCCGGTGGTTGCGATTACCAGGGGCATGACGCGCGGTACCGCCGCCTCGAGCAAGGCCATCGTTCCCTCGGGTGTCGAGAAGTCGATCGCGACCTGGGCGGACTGCAGTGATTCGTTCAAGTCGCCGCTCAGCTTGATGCCGGGCGAAACTTCGGTCCCGATGTCCGGGTGCGACGCAGTATCTAGCGCGCTGGCTACGCTCAATCCGCTAGTCGACTCCACGGCCCGCAATACGTGGCGACCCATATGTCCGCCTGCACCGATAACCAGTACGCGGGTCATGCCCGCGGAATCCCGTCGAGCACAGCCTCGAGCTGATCGCGATGCTCTTTCTGCATCTCGGTCAGCGGTAGACGCACGGTTGCATGCGCGATCCGACCGAGAATCTGCAGAGCGGCTTTGACGGGAATCGGGTTCGACTCGATGAACAACGCTTGGATGACCGGAAGTAGACGGTAGTGTGCATCGCGCGCGGCGACCGGATCGTTGGCGAGAAACGCTGTTGTAATCTGCGCCATCTCTATCGGTGCGATATTGCTCGCCACGCTGATGACCCCTTTGCCGCCGATGGAGAGCAGCGGAAGCGTCAGCGCGTCGTCTCCCGAGACGATCGAGAAATCCGCATCTGCTCGCGCAACGGCTTCCGCGGCCAGTACCAGATCGCCCCCAGATTCCTTCAGGCCGATGATCCCGTCTACTCGCGACAGACGACCGAGCGTCTCTGGAGAAATGCGCGAACTCGTGCGGCCCGGAATGTTGTAGACGATCAGCGGAATGCCGGTTTCTTCTGCAATCGTTCGATAGTGCCGGTAGATGCCGTCCTGCGGCGGTTTGTTGTAGTACGGCGAGATCAGAAGTGCTGCATTGGCACCGGCCGCTTTGGCTTCCGCCGTGAACTCCACTGCTTCGCGGGTGTTGTTCGAACCGGTTCCCGCAATCACAGGCACGCGTCCGTTTGCCACCTGGATGACGTGCCGAACTACCTGGACGTGCTCGGCCGGAGTAAGCGTCGCGGATTCGCCGGTACTCCCGCAGGGCACGAGACCGTCGATGCCGGATTCGATCTGCCATTCGACCAGGGTGCTCAGCTCGTCGAGGTCGATGCTACCGTCGCCGCGGAAGGGCGTGATCAGTGCCGTGAAAGTGCCTTCGAGTCGCATCAGAGTGTCCACTCCCCGTCGAAAACATGGGCCGCTGGGCCGGTAAGCCAGACGGGACCATCGTTTTCGGGCCAGTGCAGGCGAAGCTCTCCGCCACGCAGTCGAATCTTCACATCGCGTGCCGTACGTCCGGAAAGTACGCCAGCCACGCAGGTCGCGCACGCGCCGCTGCCACAGGCGAGAGTTTCACCCGCGCCGCGCTCCCAGGTGCGTTGTTCGAGTTCGTCGCGGGAGCGCACCGCCACGAACTCCACGTTCGTGCGCTGTGGAAATGCCGAGTGATTTTCCAGTTTGGGTCCCAAGGACTCGACCGCAGCCTTCTCAGGATCGTCGACGAACACCACGCAATGCGGATTGCCCATGGAAACCGGAGTAACGCGCAGGGTCTGACCGTCGACCTCGAGCGGCACGTCGACCAGTGGATTTCCTCCCCCGAGTGTCGTGGGAATCCGCGCCGGGTCGAGGATCGGCGGGGTCATCTCTACCTCGATCAGGTCATTGCCGAGCCAACGCGGCGTGACCACACCCGCCAGGGTTTCGACCGTCGCTCGATCGGTCTCGATCAGCTTCCGGTCGCGCAGGTACTTGAAGAACGCGCGAATTCCGTTGGCGCACATTTCGGCCACACTTCCGTCGGCGTTGCGGATTCCCATGAACGCATCGGCCCGGTCAGAGGGCTGTACGAGCAGAAGCTGGTCTCCGCCCACACCGAAGCGTCGATCGAGTACGCGTTGGGCAAAAGTCTCCCAGTCATCGACCGGATCTCCGGCCAGACAATTGATCACGACGAAGTCATTGCCCGCGCCGTGCATCTTCGCGAACGGGATCTTCCGTTCCGAACTCACGGCTTGTCCTCGTCTTTGCAATCCGGGTCCAGTGTCTCTGCCGCAGGCTCGACCGCGGGGGTCGAGACCGAATGTCCTTCTGCTCGAACCGGAGGACCGTAGTGGCCGCAGCCAGTGGCGGAAAGCGCCAGCAACAGCAGGACCGCAAAGCCGGACCGGACCCGCGCGCTCAACTTCGCGTCTCTCGTAGTTCAGAGCGCACGAACTCGATCTCGGTTCGCGCCGCGTCGACTGCAGCCTCTACTCGCTCCCGAGCGGGACCGCCAAAGGCGGAGCGAGCGTCGAGGGAACGCCCGACCGAGAAGAAATTCTCGGGATCCATGTCGAGCGCAGGATGAAACTCTTGCAACGCTTCGGATCGCAACTCGGAAAGAGGGGTGCCGGTTTCCGTGGAGCGAACCACGATCTGGCCGACGATATGATGGGCTTCGCGGAAGGGAACGCCTTTTTCCACCAGATAATCCGCCAGGTCCGTCGCCAGGAGCATCGGATCGGCGGCGGCCCGTTCCATGGTTTCGCGGTTCACGCGCATCGATTCCATCGTCGCCGCCAGAATCTTCAGACAATCACGCGCTGTCGTAACCGCGTCGAAGACCGGTTCTTTGTCTTCTTGCTGATCGCGGTTGTAGGACATGGGCAGTCCCTTCATGGTGACCAGCAAGCTCACCAGATCGCCGACCACCCGGCCTGATTTCCCCCGCACCAGTTCGGCGGCATCGGGATTCTTCTTCTGCGGCATCAAGCTGGAACCCGTGGAAAAGGCATCGTCCATTTCTACGAAGCCGAACTCCGAGGAGTTCCAGAGCACTAGTTCTTCACAGATGCGAGAGAGATGGATCATCAGGATGGCGAGCGTGGAAAGCAGTTCGAGTGCGGTGTCTCGCGCCGCGATCGAGTCGAGGCTGTTGCGTCCCGGACCGTCGAAGCCGAGTTCCGCCGCGGTTCCCTCGCGATCCAGGGGCAGGGTGCTACCGGCCAGCGCACCCGAACCCAGAGGAGATCGGTTCATCCGCGCACGGGCATCGCGCAGCCTACCGTCATCCCGGGTCAGGGCTTCAAAGTGCGCCAGCCAGTGATGCGCGAGCCGCACCGGCTGTGCTCGCTGGAGATGTGTGTAACCCGGCAAGACGATGTCGATTTCGTTGCTAGCGCGTTCGACGAGTACGGAGCGCAGATCGGCCAGAACCCCGCGCAGCTCGAGCACGTTTTCCCGCATCCAGAGTGCAAAATCGGTGGCGACCTGGTCATTGCGGCTGCGACCGGAGTGCAGCTTGCCCGCGACTGGGCCGACGATCTCGGTCAGGCGTCGCTCCAGATTCGTGTGGATGTCTTCCAGCGCGGGATCGAGTTCGAGCCGTCCCTCCTCGAGTTCCAGGCGGATCTGTTCCAGTCCCTTGATCAGGGTTTCGGCTTCTTCCCGCGAGATGATGCCCTGCCGACCCAGCATGCCCGCCTGCGCGACGCTGCCGCGGATGTCCTGGCGCCACAATTCGGCGTCGAAATGCACGGATGCCGAGAACCGCTCCATGAGCGGATCGCTCGCTTTCTGGAAGCGGCCGCCCCAGGTTTTGGAGGCTGGTTTCGAAGTGGAATCCGACACTTCCACCGAGAATGCCCACCCCGGAACGCCGTCGCAAGGGAGCCTGTCTGGGGAGGGCAATGGGCGCTGGCCCGTATTGGCACCGTGGTGGGAAATGCGGGCTAGATTCTGCTCGTGTTGAAACGCTTGTCCATCGCGGGAGCCGTCGCCCTGATCGCCGTTCTCGCCGGCTCGTTCTGGCTGCGAAACTGGGCCGCGGAACTCGAGGAACGAGTCGAAGCGCGCTTCCAGGGCCGTCTCTTCGCGCTGCCGTCCAAGATCTACTCGGGCCCGCTCCTGCTCTACCCCGAAGTCGATGTCGGACGGGTGGGCCTGCTCGAGCGCCTGGAGCGCATGAACTACCACGTTGCCGGATCCGCGCAGCCTTCCGTGGGTGAGTACGTGGTGGGCCCCGAGAGCATCGAGGTCAATCGCCGGCCGTTCGAATACCCGCATCGCTCCGACCCCGGGGGGCGCATCCTGTTGCAACTCGACGATCGCGCGAGAGTGCTGGCAATGTTCGATTCCGAAGGCCGCGAGCACGCGACCGTCGAGATCGAGCCCGAGCTGATCGCCCAGTTGCGCGGCGAGGCGCGCGAGGACCGGCGCGTGGTTGCACTCGACGAGATCTCACCACTCCTGATCGAAGCGATCATCGAAGTCGAAGACTCGGCCTTCTACGAGCACAACGGACTTCACCTGTGGCGCATCGCAGGAGCCCTTTTCGCGAACCTGCGCGCGGGACACGTCGTGCAGGGCGGCAGCACGCTTACCCAGCAGCTGGTGAAAAATTTCTATCTCACACGCGAACAGACCCTGTCGCGCAAGTTCACCGAAGCGGCCATGGCTTTACTGCTGGAGCGCAATCACGACAAGAGCGAAATCCTCGAGGCCTACCTGAACGAGATCTACATGGGCCAACGCGGTTCGATTGCCGTTCACGGAATGGCGGAAGCCGCGCACTACTACCTCGCGAAGAACGTGCGGGATCTCTCTTTGGCCGATGCCGCTCTGCTGGCGAGCATCATCAAGGGACCCAATCGCTACTCCCCTCAAAGGCACCCCGAGCGGGCGTTGAAGCGTCGCAACCTGGTGCTGCGTGTGTTGTTCGAAAACCAGAGGATTCCCCGGGAAACCTATGAGAGCGCGATCGCGCTCGATCTGGGTGTGCATGACTTTCCCTCGTCTCCGAACCCTTCCCCCTACTTCGTGGAATTCCTGCGCCAGGACCTGGCTCGGGTGTACGGAGACGCGATCTTGCGCAGTGAGGGCATGTCGATCTACACGACGCTGGACGCGCGCCTGCAGCGCGCTGCGAACCGCGCGGTGAGAGATGGGCTGCGCTCTCTGGAAACCGGGTTTCCCGAACTCGAACGGCCGGACTCTCCTCTGCAGGCGGCCGTCGTGGCGATTGCGCCGCGCACCGGGGACATCCTGGCGATGGTCGGCGGTCGCGACTACGCCAGCACGCAATTCAACCGCGCCACGCAAGCGCATCGCCAGCCGGGAAGCGTGTTCAAACCGATTGTCGCGCTCGCGGGCCTGGCAGCCAACGGAGGCCCTCCGCACTTCACACTCGCATCGACGCTCGAGGACGAACCCCTGGTACTCGAACTGCCCAACGGGGAGTGGGCGCCCGAGAACTACGACGGAGAGTATCGCGGCCCCGTGAGCCTGCGCCGCGCAATCGAGGAATCCCTGAACGTGCCGGTCGCCCGAATGGGTATCGCCGTGGGTCCCGAGCGTGTCATCGAGACCGCCCGGCGCATGGGTATCGAGAGTCCGCTCGACCCCTTGCCTAGCATCGCGCTGGGAGCGTTCGAAATCACGGTACTCGAAGCTGCACGCGCCTACTCCGTACTTGCCTCGGGCGGTGTGGTTCCCGAACTGCGCAGTTACACGGAGATCGTGCACGTCGACGGTCGGGTACTCGAACGACAGGACCGGAACTTCGTACAGGCGTTTGAACCGGCCGAGGTCTATCTGGTTACATCCGCTCTCAACGGCGCGGTCGAACGCGGTACCGGACGCCGCCTGCGCCAACTCGGCTTCAAGGGCCCCCTGGCCGGAAAGACGGGCACTTCCAGCGATTTCCGGGATGCCTGGTTCATCGGCTTCACGCCAGACCTGGTGATCGCCGTATGGGTCGGTTTTGACGACGGGAAAAGCCTGGGCGTGCCGGGATCCGTGGCTGCTCTGCCCATCTTCGCGCGGGTCCTGGAAGCGGCGCGCGGAAAAGAGGGAAGTGCGGAGTTTCTCGAACCTCCCGGTATCGAGCGGATCGAGATCAATCGCGAGACCGGCCTGCGCGCTGGATTGAATTGCCCCGGCGAAGCGGAGCTATTTCTGGCTGGAAGTGCTCCCGACGACTACTGCGGCGGCGGCCCGAATCCGGTCGACCGCGTCTTCGAGTGGCTCAGGAAGCGTCTGTGAAACCCGCTGGAGTTCGCCTCTGCCTGCTCGCCTGTTTGTTCTTCGCGTCGTGCGCGGTGCCTCAGGCTTCCCGCGGCCCGAACTCCCTGGGAGAGGCAGAGATCGCTGAAGCCGAGGGTCCGAGGCGCGCTTCGATTCATCTCGTGCGCCAGGCCCAGTCGGCGTTGCGGGGTGGAGAAATCCAGCGCGCCCGCGCAGCGGCGGCGCGCGCCCTGCGCGTCGATCAATCCAATCCCTATGCCTACTACCTGATGGCGCGCATCTCCGTGGCCGAGCGCGCGTACGGCGCAGCCCAGCGCGACCTGGAACAGGCCGAACACCTGTTTGAGCTGGAAGGCCTGGACGGTCGGCCCTGGCGGGCTCGGCTGATGCGCGTGAAGGCCGACATCGCCGAAGCCAACGGGAATATCGAGGAGGCGGAAGATCTGAGACATCGCGCGGATCGCTTGGATCCACCCGGTGCCAGTCCAAGATCTGGTGGCGGTCTCCACCATGTGATAGGAACCCACAGGTGACGCCGAAGCTGAAAACCCTGCTTCTGCTGGTGGTGACCGTCTGGCCGCTCGATCAGCTGACCAAATACCTGGTCTCCACCAATGTTCAGCCCTGGGAGCCGATCCCGGTTATTACGGGTTTCTTCCGCATCACGCATTCCCGCAATCCCGGCGCTGCACTGGGGCTGGCTCAAGATGTCCACGTCGGTGTGTTCATCGTGCTGACGATCGTCGCATTGCTGCTGATCGCGTCGTTTTTTCGCCAGGTCGCCCCTGACGATCGCCTCTCCGCTCTGTCCCTGGGACTGATCGTCGCCGGTGCGCTCGGCAATCTGACCGATCGGATCTTTCGCCAGGAAGTGATCGACTTCCTGCAGTTCGATTTTGGAATATTCATTTTCCCCGACTTCAATGTCGCCGATAGCGCCGTAGTGATCGGCGTAGGCTTGTTGCTGCTCGACGTCCTGACCCAGGAAACCGAAGAAGGGGTATCACGCGAGACGGACAGCTGAGCGAACTCGCCTACATCGGCGTGGGTTCGAATCTCGCCGACCCGGAGGCGCAGGTTCGCAGGGCGCTGGCCGCTCTTGGAACTTTCGGCCGGGTTCGGGCTTCTTCGTTGTACCGAACCGAACCACTGGGTCCGGCGGACCAGCCCTGGTACGTGAACGCCGTCGCCGAACTCCGGACCGAGCTCGAGCCGGTTTCCCTGCTGGTCGGGCTCCAGGAGATCGAGCGAAAGGCAGGCCGTCCCGCGGATCGGGTCGATCGTCCACGAAAGCCCCGCTGGGGACCCCGCGTGCTCGACCTCGACCTCATTCTGTTCGGTGACAGGGTCTTTGAAACGCCGGATCTGGAGCTTCCGCACCCCCGATTTCGCCAGCGCGGATTCGTTTTGAGGCCACTATCCGAGCTAGCGCCCGCTCTAGAGGACCCCGGGACTCGCAAAACCGTCCTCCAGCTGCTCCGGGAGCTTGACGACAGCCTTCAGGTTGAGAGACTGTCCGCACCCCGACCGGAGGAAGCCTCCCCGGATACGGGAAACCCCATACCGGAGCATCCGGAGGTCTGGCAGCGATGAAGTTTTTCCTTGATACGGCTCATATCCCGCACATCCGCGAGGCGACTGCCCAGGGCCTCTGCGATGGCGTCACAACCAACCCGAGCCTCCTCGCAAAGGAAGAGGGGGATCCGCGCGAAGTCATTCGCGAGATCACCAAGATCTGCGATGGCCCGATCAGTGCCGAAGTCATCAGCCTGGAAGCCGAGGGCATGGTGCGAGAGGGCCTCGAGTGGGTCAAGGTGGCATCCAATATCGTGGTCAAGATTCCCATGACCACAGAGGGCCTCAAGGCCATCCGCTTGCTTGCGGATCAGAACATCCCCACCAATTGCACCCTGGTTTTCACGCCTATTCAGGCGCTGATGGCCGCAAAGGCCGGCGCCAGCATGGTTTCTCCCTTCGTCGGCCGACTCGACGACGTTCATCCCGGCGTGGGCATGGATCTCATCGAGCAGATTGTCCAGGTGTTCTCGAATTACGAGATCTCCACCGAGGTCATCGTGGCGAGTGTGCGCAACCCCAGCCACGTGATCGACTCGGCGCGGATCGGAGCCGACATCGCCACCATACCCTTCGATGTGCTCCAGGGCCTGACGAAGCACCAGCTCACCGATTCCGGTATCGAGCGCTTCCTCGCGGACTGGGAAAAGGTCAAGGAGCGCGGCTAGACAACGCACGCACACCCTCTTTGGAGTGCAGTGGAGGTCGTGGGACTTCCGGTGCTGCGCTCTGATACTCTCGCCCCGCCGCAAATGGCTTCTTCCCCGGACGGCGGTCTGTCCGGAAGAGCCGCTTCGCGTTCGAGCTAGGAGATCCAGTGGCCGTTTTTACCAAGGAGCAGGCGCTCGAGTACCACAAGGAGGGGCGCCCGGGAAAGATCGAAGTCGTTGCGACCAAGAGCGTCCTGACGGCTCGGGATCTCTCACTGGCGTATTCCCCAGGTGTCGCCGAGCCGTGTCGCGAAATCGCCAAGCGACCCGACGATGCTTTCCTGTACACGTCCAAGGCAAATCTGGTTGCCGTCGTCAGTAATGGTACGGCGGTTCTGGGTCTCGGTAACATCGGTGCACTCGCGGGCAAGCCGGTCATGGAGGGCAAGGGCGTCCTGTTCAAGCGCTTCGCGGGCGTGGATGTTTTCGACATAGAACTCGATACCGAAGATCCCGAAGAGATCATCAAGACGTGCAAGCTCCTCGAGCCGACTTTTGGAGGCATCAACCTGGAAGACATCCGGGCGCCCGATTGTTTCGAGATCGAAGAACGCCTGATCGAAGAGATGGACATTCCGGTCTTTCACGACGATCAGCACGGCACCGCGATCATCTCTGCAGCGGCCTTCCTGAACGCACTCGAGCTGACGAATCGCAAGATCGAAGACACCATCGTCGTGTTCGCAGGGGCCGGTGCTGCGGGCATCGCCTGCGCCGCCCTTTACGTGCACCTGGGCGTGAAGCTCGAGAACATCTTCATGACCGATAGTCGCGGAGTCATCTACAAGGGCCGCGAAGAAGGCATGAACAAGTACAAACAGCGTTTTGCAGTCGAGACCGACTGTCGCACGCTCGCGGATTGCATGAAGGGCGCCGACGCTTTCGTCGGTGTCAGCGCAGCCGGTCTCGTGACCAAAGACATGGTCCGCGATATGGCAGATCAGCCGATCATCTTCGCCATGGCCAATCCCGATCCAGAGATTTCACCGGACGATGTTGCCGAGGTTCGCGACGATGCGATCATGGCGACCGGCCGCTCGGACTATGCAAACCAGGTGAACAACGTTCTGGGCTTTCCATTCCTCTTCCGCGGTGCGCTCGACGTGCGCGCGCGAACGATCAACATGGACATGAAGATGGCGGCGGTGGAGGCACTCGCGGCGCTCGCGAAAGAGGGCGAGCACGGACTCCCCGACGAGGTGCGTCACGCGTATCCCGGCGAGCGTTTCGAGTTTGGTCCGCAGTACATCATTCCCAAACCCTTTGATTCGCGCGTCCTGATCTGGGAGTCGACTGCCGTGGCCAAGGCCGCGATGGATTCCGGCGTTGCGCGCATCCAGATCGATCTGGACGAGTATCGGGAGAGTCTGCAGAAGTACCTGGGCAGCACTCGGATGGTCATGCGCGGCGTGATCCGCAAGGCCAAAGCCGGACCCAAGCGGATCGTCTTCCCGGAGGGGAATGAGGAGCGCGTTCTGCGGGCCGTCCAGATCTTGCGCCAGGAGGAACTCTGCGAACCGATCCTACTGGGAAACGAGCGCGAGGTCCGGGGATGCGCAGCACAACTGGGCGTCAATCTGGACGGAGTTTCCGTCATCGACCCCAGGACTTCGGATCGTTCGGTCTACTACCAGCGCGAGTTGGGAAACCTGCGCCGCCGCAAGGGCGTGACCGAACGCGATGCCGAGCGCTTACTCGCGCGTCGTAGTTACTTCGGCGTGATGATGGTGCGCATGGGCGATGCTCAAGGCCTAGTTGCGGGCCTGACCAAGTCGTATCCGGAGTCTGTTCGCCCCGCACTCGAGATCATCGGACTGGCCGAAGGCCATCCGGTCGCCGCGGGCGTGTACCTGGTGATCCAGAAGGACCGCACGCTTTTCTTCGCCGACTCCTCGGTGAATGTTGAACCGAATGCCGAGGAACTCGCAGGGATCGCGGAACTGGGCGCTTCGACCGCGAAGTGGTTTGGTTTCGACCCGGTCGTGGCGCTCGTGTCGTTTTCCAACTATGGAAGCGTGCGCGGTGCCGGAACCGAGCGGCTCGCAGAAGCGGTGAAAATCGCGCGCGGACGCTGGCCAGATCTGAAGATCGACGGGGAGATGCAAGCAGACATCGCATTGGATCCCGAAAAGCGCGCGAAGCGCTTTCCGTTCTCCGAAATCCAGGAAGCGGCCAATGTGCTCGTCTTTCCGAACCTCGACTCAGCGCATATTGCAGTACGTCTGATGGACGCGGTCGGTGGTGCGAGCGTCGTGGGTCCGATCCTGATGGGTACGCGCAGTCCAGTGAATTCCCTGCAGCCGAGTGCCACCGTCGAAGACATCGTAAATCTTACGGCGATCACCGTCCTGCAGGCCCAGAAGGAGTACTAGTCCTGTCTATCGAGGAGAAGCTCAAGCAGCTCGAAGAGCTGAACTCGCAGGCGGAACTTGGCGGAGGCCAGGATCGCATCGAGCGCCAGCACGCTTCGGGCAAGATGACGGCCCGCGAGCGCGTCGACCTATTGCTCGATCCCGGCACGTTCACGGAGTTTGATCGCTTTGTGACCAACGAACCCAAGGAATTCGAACTGGGTGACGGTCAGATCCTGGGCGATGGAGTCGTGACCGGCTCGGGCCGTATCGACGGCCGGCTCGTCTTCGTGTTCTCGCAGGACTTCACGGTCTTTGGAGGATCGCTTTCGGGTCCGTTTGCCGAGAAGGTCTGCAAGATCATGGACCACGCCATGAAGGTGGGGGCACCGGTCATCGGACTCAACGATTCGGGCGGCGCGCGTATCCAGGAAGGAGTCGTATCGCTCGGCGGCTACGGCGACATCTTTCTGCGCAATGTCCTCGCGTCGGGCGTCGTTCCTCAGCTTTCGGCAATCATGGGACCGTGCGCGGGTGGCGCGGTCTACTCGCCCGCGATCACCGACTTCATCGTCATGGTCAAAAGCACCAGTAGCATGGGCATCACAGGTCCCGACGTCATCAAGCAGGTGACCGGTGAAGAGATGACGCTCGAAGAGCTCGGCGGTGCCATGACCCACAACAGTAAGAGCGGTGTGGCTCATCTGGCGGTCGAGAACGAGCAGGAGTGCATTCGCATGCTCCGCGCACTGCTCTCGTTCATTCCGCAGAACAACCAATCGGACCCACCGTTTCTGGCGACCGACGACGATCCCCGTCGTTCGGATCCCCGTCTGAACAACATAGTGCCCGTGGTCGGAAATCAGCCTTACGATATGTCGGAGCTGATAGGGATGGTGGTCGACGATGGGATTTTCCTGGAAATCCAACCGCATTACGCAAAAAACATCCTGACCGGATTTGCGCGTTTCGGTGGTCGATCCGTCGGTGTCGTCGCGAACCAGCCGGCCTTCCTGGCGGGCTGCCTCGACATCGATGCATCCGTAAAGGCTGCGCGTTTCGTGCGTTTCTGCGACTGCTTCAACATCCCGATCGTAACTTTCGTGGACGTGACCGGCTTCCTGCCGGGAACCAACCAGGAATGGGGCGGCATCATCCGCCACGGTGCCAAGCTCTTGTACGCGTTCGCCGAGGCGACAGTCCCGAAGGTCACCGTGGTCACGCGCAAAGCGATCGGTGGCGCCTACGACGTGATGAGTTCCAAGCATCTGCGGGGTGATATCAACTACGCGTATCCGCATTCCGAGTTCGCCGTGATGGGTGCCGACGGAGCCGTGGCGGTCATTCACAAGCGCGAGATCGCCGATGCAAGCGATTCCGAAGCCAGACGCAAGGAACTCGAGGCGGGATACATCGAGAAGTTTTCGAATCCCTACAAGGCGGCGTCGCTGGGCTATATCGATGCGGTGATCAAGCCAGAGGATACTCGCTGGCGCGTGATCGACGCGCTTTCGATGCTAGAGGACAAACAGGATACGAACCCGCCGAAGAAGCACGGGAACATCCCCCTGTGAGCGACGCACCCCCGTTCAAGAAGGTGTTGATCGCGAACCGCGGTGAGATCGCGGTCCGCGTGATCCGCGCGTGCCGCGAACTGGGCATCCGTTCCGTCGCCCTGTATTCCGATGCCGATCGCAACGCTCTGCACGTGCGCTTTGCCGACGAAGCCCACCCATGTGGACCGGCTCCGGCAGCGCAGAGCTATCTCGACATGGACAAGGTCATGGAGATCGCCAAGAAGTCGGGTGCCGAGGCGATCCATCCCGGTTATGGCTTCATGTCCGAAAACGCCGCCTTCGCACGCCGTTGCAAGGAAGAGGGGATCATCTTCATCGGCCCGCGTCCTGAAACGATCGAGTCGATGGGCGACAAAGTGATCTCGCGCCAGAAGATGGCGGCGGCCGGCGTGCCGATCGTTCCGGGCACCACCGAAAAGCTTTCCGACGAGCAGGCCATCGCCTATGCCGGTGAGATCGGGCTACCCGTCATGGTCAAGGCGACTGCGGGCGGCGGCGGAAAGGGCATGCGCCTGGTACGCGAGGAGTCGGAACTCGCTTCTTCGATCAAACGCGCGCGTTCCGAAGCGCGGGCGTCGTTCGGCGATGATTCGATCTACGTGGAGAAGTTCGTCGAAGAGCCACGCCATATCGAGATCCAGATCCTGGGCGACAGCCACGGGAACGCCCTGCATCTGTTCGAACGCGAGTGCTCGATCCAGCGTCGCCACCAGAAGGTGATCGAAGAAGCGCCGGCCAATCGCATGCCACCGGCGCTACGCGAGGAGATGGGTCAGGCCGCGGTCGCTGCGGCCAAGGCGGTCAACTACGAGGGCGCCGGCACATGCGAGTTCCTGGTAGATGCAAAGTTCAACTTCTATTTCCTCGAAATGAACACGCGCGTGCAGGTTGAACATCCCGTTACCGAGATGATCACGAACATCGACATCGTGAAGACGGGCATACGGATTGCTGCAGGCCAGGAAATCGGCATCCGTCAGGAGGAAGTCGGCATCAACGGTTGGGCGATTGAATGTCGCATCTACGCCGAAGATCCGGAGCAGAATTTCCGTCCGTCTCCGGGTGAGGTGCTGGCGTACCGTCCGCCCGGGGGACCCGGTGTGCGCAACGACCCAGGTGTCTATCCCGGTGCGGAAGTGACCGTCCACTACGACCCGATGGTCGCCAAGCTGATCTGCTGGGGGAGAAATCGCGATGAGGCGATCTCTCGCATGAAGCGCGCTCTGCGCGAGTTCGTGGTGAAGGGCATCAAGACTTCGATTCCATTCCATCGCGTGGTCATGGACAATCCCAAGTTCCTGGAAGGCCACTACGACACGAGTTTCATCGAAACGGAAATTCTCGACTCGGCCAGCTCGGAGCTTCCGTCAGATGAAGAAGAACTCCAACTGGCCATCATGCTGGCTGCGATCGCCGCATGTCGTCGCGATCAAGACAGTGCCTCGCGAATACAGCAGCCCGGTGGTGCCAAGCAGTCCGGGTCGAACTGGCGGATGCTCGGCCGAGCTCGTCAGATGCGGGGAAGCTAGTCGTGAAGTACGAAGTCACCCACGGCAAAGAAGTCTTCAAAGTCGAAGTCAAAGATATCGGCGGGAGCTTGTTCGAGGTCTCCGTCGACGATTCCGAGCCGGTCCGCCTCGATGCCTACAAGACCGCCAACACCACATATTCAGTGCTGGTCGAGGATCGCCAGTACGAGGGTAGTGTTCACGAACGCGAAGACGGAAGTCTCGATGTTCACGTCGGTACCTCGGCCTTCGACTTCCAGGTGGTCGATGAGCGTCGCAAGATGTTGCTGGGTGGATCCGCTGCCAACGTCACCGGCAAACAGGAACTGCGCGCCCAGATGCCCGGAAAGATCATCAAGATCCTGGTCGAAGTCGGGCAACAGGTGGAAGAGGGTCAGGGGCTGGTCGTGATCGAAGCCATGAAAATGGAGAACGAGATCAAGTCTCCGGTCGACGGTGAGGTCAAGCAGATCGACGTGGAAGAGGGCGGGTTGGTCGAGACCGGTTCACTGCTGGCGGTCGTTGACCCGCCGGACGACGAGGGCTGACCACCGTGCGACCTGCTAGGGAATCTCTGCACAGGGAGGATTCGAGCGAGAAGCGGGAGTCGCCGCCTGAGCAAGAAGCGTGATCCGATCGCAGATCCGTAGATCTGCAGAGGGTCGGGCGACGCAGCGCAGGCGGATGCATCGCGCTTCGCAGCCGCAGCCTCCCTGTGCAGAGGTTCCCTAGCTGAGATCGCGCACCAGTTTGGGCAGCGCACCCAGGTGCTGGATTGTGAAGTCGGGTTGTGCAGGACCCTGGTGGGGTGCGCCGCGCTTGCGCAGGTAGACCGAACGCACGCCAGCACGCTGGGCTGCCAACACATCCGTGTGCAGCTTGTCACCGACCATGAGTGCGCGCCGAGCAGGCACACCCAGTTGTTCGAGCACGTGGTGGATCATCGTCGGGTCGGGTTTTCGCCGCCCGAAATTCGCAGACCACACTGCGCATTCGAAGTGCTGTAGCAAGCCAACCCGCCTGAGCGCGCGCGCGTGATGATCTCCCGGAATGACTGTGTTGGAGACGAGTCCCAGACGATGAGTTCGCGCGAGTTCCGCTACGACTGAGCGCGAGTGGCCGTATGGGGGGCGTGTGGCTTGAAGGCGGAATGCGCGAAGCAATAGCTTTGCGAGTTCAGGCGGCTGATCTGCAAATACCCGGCTGACATCGGGTTGGGTGTAGCTGCCCTTCAAGTCGCGATACGCCTGCCTCACACTCCGGGCCCGCTCTCGTGTGAAGCGAGAGGGATCCTCAATGCCGAAGGCCTCGACCCTGGCAATCAACTCGGGGTCGCGTGCGGCGCCTTCATAGCCGGGTGCTTCAGGGATCAGTACCCCGCCCATATCCAACAGGACGACTTCGATGCGATGGGTGCTGCTCATGCGTTCAGTCTTCGGTCTTCGCGCTCTTCCGGCCGACCAGGGCGTAGGAAACCCAGATGCTGATCTCGTACAGCATGATGAGCGGAATCGCGAGCATGATCTGACTGGCGACGTCTTGCGGAGTCAGCACAGCAGCGACCACGAACATGATCAGGAAAGCGTACTTCCGCCACGCAGCCAGCTGCTGGGGGCTGACGATGCGCGCGAGTGACAGGAACACGAGCACGATGGGTAGTTCGAAGGCCAGGCCAAAGGCGAGATACAGGCGTGCCATGAATCCGAATACCGTCTGCGTGGTCCAGCTGGTCGTAACGTAGTCGGCTTCCAGGGAAAGAAACCACTCGAACACTTGTGGGAATGCGACGAAGTACCCGAACGAACATCCAGTCGCGAACAGGAGCGAAGTCGCGACGACGAAAGGCAATGCAAAGCGCTTTTCGTTCTCGTACAAACCGGGCGCAATGAAACTCCAGGCCTGATACAAGGTCATGGGCATGGACACGAGGAAGCCCGCGAGGATCGCAGTCTTTACATATGTGAGGAAGAGTTCGGGAGGAGCGATGGCGATCAGTTTGTGTCCCGCCTCGCGCACAGTGGATACCGCGGGACTCATGAGGATCTCGAAGACATCGCGCGCAAAATAGCCCGCGGTCAGCGCGAACACCGTCCATGTGCCGAGCACCCAGAACAGGCGCTTCCGCAACTCGTCGAGATGCTCCAGGACGGGCCGCGGATCGTCAGTCATCAGCCGATTTGGTTTCCGATGGCTTTTCGCTCTCCGGCGCTCCTGCAGGTGCAGGTGCAGGTGCAGGTTCGGGGCGCGAGTCGGCCGGTTTCTCGAGAGGTTCGCTGAGAGTCGAACGCAGCTCGTTGGAGGCACGGCGGAACTCCGACATGCCCCGCCCGAGGGAGCGAGCGATCTCGGGTAGACGCTTCGGTCCGAGCACTAGAAGTGCCACCACCAGAATCATCAGGAGCTCAGGCATTCCGATGCCGAACACGTTCTGTTTCCGCCTCCGTCTGAACTCGGCGAGAGGAACTCGACGAGGGTTAGAAGGTAGCGCGTTCCGTCAAACGCAACCGGTACGGGGTGCCGCCCTGTACCTCGAACTCTCCTACCCCCCAGCAGAAAGTTCTGCAGTACCTGGCGGCAACTACCCGTACCTGGGTACGAAGACTAGTCAGTAATGCGACGTTACCGCAAGGGAAATCGTGATGAAGCCTCGATTGAAGTCACGACGTAGTACTCCTCAGAGGAGAGTTCAAAGCGGATGATGTTCAGTTTTGGGATGTTCAAGACGGACCGACCTCCACGTCGACGAATCTCGAGTGCATCTGGTGTTTCGGTGTAATCGATCACTCCGCTGATGCGCTCGACACCCTCTTCGGTCCAGATCTTGAGGCCTCGGTTGAAACGGCGCGCCACGTGCAGATCCACTATGACGCCACGGCACTTGTGGAGTAGCGTCGCCGCTCGGTTCGGGTCGGCGCATTCGTTGTAGGGATCCCGCGGCGCTCTGACGCGAGCGGCCTTCAGAATCCGCAGGAGTCGCCCAACGCCGTTGACCGCGATCATTTCACCCTTCGGGGCCAGGACGATTCGGTCTTCGATTTCGTTGGGAGATCCGCGCCTGGGCGCATAGCGGACAACCACGGCATCGCCGTCGACATCGACGCCGATCACAGTTGCAGCGAGCTTCTTTGCAGCGGCTCCCAAGAGAGCGCACGCTAGCGCAGTTAGCCGCCGAGTTCGACGAGGATCAGGTTGTCTTGAGCACCTGACGCATCTACGGCGAAGCGTCCGCCGCTGCGTTCGATCAACTCCCGCGCCAGCATGACCTCGATCGGGATCCGGGGTTCTGGCCCGTCATCTGGTCCGACCAGAACTTCTTCCGGGCTGTGGAATCGAATCAGCAGCCGGTGCCGTCCGGCCCTGTCGTTCGCAGCGGGCAGGAACTTGCTGCCCACGTAGAGATCGCCGCGCGCTGGAACCATACGCAATGCACGGCTCAGCAAACTGCCGATTGCAAAGCGGACTTGAGTCTCGTCGCCGCGCGTCTGGGGTGCGTCATGATCGAGTTCTCGAAGCACGACCAGGGCTTTGGAGCGCACGGTTTCGTGATGGGCGTCGAGTTCAGAAGCGACGCTCGCGGCCAGATCAAAGCTCTGCTCCTCCGCGCGGCCGAACTTTGAATACGTTTCGAGTCGCGTCAGGATTTCTTCGAGTCGCCCGAGATCGTTTTCGAACAGGGTTGCCAGCTCTTGCCGGCGACTCGCGTCGTCTGGTTGTTGATCGACCAGATTGGCGCAGGTGCGGATCGCACGCAGCGGCAGGCGGATCTCCTGGGCGAGTGCGGGCATGACCTCGGTCAGTCGAGGAAGCTCCGAAGTGCCGGGTCCTGGGTCCGACGCCGGATCAGTCGCGGCTTCGGGTTCCTCCTCGACCGCTTCCAGGTGCACGGCCCGCAGGGGTTCGACCACGTCGAGTTCGAGATCTTCGTCCCCGGGTTCCAGTTCGATTTCATTGGCCAGAGGGCCGAATTCGGCCTCGTCCAGGTCCGAGAACGTGCTCTCGGTGAGTTCATCCAGGCTCCCGGTTGCAAAATCGGCTTCTGGCGAGTCTTCTTCGGGCGTGACGCGGGCAACCGGAGCGACACCTCGAGGTCCGAGCTGGACATCTTCCGCGCGCACGTTCGAGCCGCTTGCCGCGGAGCAACTCGCGTCGATCACGGACTCGAGTTCCCGCAGATTGCCGGGCCACGCGTAACGCGTCAAAACCGTGAGAGCCTCTGCGTCGAACTCGACCTCGCGACCGCTTCGCTTCGACCAGGCCCGGGCCAGGGAGCGGATGAGCGGTTCCCGGTCCGCGCGGTTGCGGAGTGACGGCAGCTCAACGCGAATCCACGGCAGCCCGCGCAACCCGGGCGCCAACCCGGCCGTCCGCGCCGCCGATGCCAGCCAGCGGATCTGTTCGATGCCCAGAGCGCCGCTGGCGCCCAGGAACTCGGCGATCTCTTCCTGACGCGCGTGATCCGCGCGTTCGAGGCCGGAAAGAAACAACGTGACGCGCTCTCCAACGCTCTCGCCGAGGACTCGGCGTTCGAGTTCGTGGGCAGAGAGATCCGCTGCCGGTAACACGATCAAGCGGTCACGCGCAGGCTCTGCCAGATTGTGGACGTAACGCGCCAGCAGGCCGCGTCGGGTCCCCGGTTCGCCCAGCAGCAAGACCGGGCGCGCTGCGTTGCGCGGATTGACGGCTTGACGCAGAGCCGGAAGATCGAGATCCGCGTACAGAATTTCGACGCGTTCCCCGACCCAGTCGCGTCGTTCCCGCTCGCGCAGCGAGATGGGCAACTCGTTCGTCTGCAGCAAACGTGCGCCGAGGTCGACCAGGTCGTCCGGTTCCAGAGGCCAGCTCGCGAGCGCGATCTTGCGATCGTCGATCAGGCGCCGCGCGGTCTCCCCCGACGGGTGGCTTCCAGGCGGTTCAGCGTAGATCAGTGGTTGGGGCGACCGGCCGAGGTGTGGCACGCCGCGAATGAAGTCCAGCAGACGCTCGAGCCCCGACAGATCACCGCTGGCCGCGTCGACTCCGAGAAGCGCAATCAGGTCCGGCGTCTCCGCACCCCGCCAATGCCCGCGTTCGGGCGGTCCAGTCCAGACCTCGCCGAGCGCGCGGAGGTGGTAGGCGAGGCTGTCCAGCCAAGCTCGATCCTCCGAAACGATCCAGATCGTCGACATTACAGACCATTCTCCAGCGCAAGTCGCAGTTTTCCGGTCTCAGACCGCGCAACATCCGTGCCGCACGCAAACCATCCGCGACCGGTTGCCACGACCCCCCGGAAAAGCTCGAAATCTGCCGGCGGTCGCGAAAAGGCCCGCGGCAGTGCCCAGGAGGAGAAAAGGGGGTTCGTTACCGTACCTGGCGACGAGTTTACACCACAGTTCCTGTGGACGGTGCCTCAATTCCGCGAATCTGCCGCCCGGAGTGCGCGTCTGAGCTTCGCAGTCGGACCTCGCGGTCAGGCCTCGAAGGGGCCGGCTATACTGGAGTCTCAATGACGAAAATCGAATTCAGCCCCATCGGACTTCTGAGCTGGACTCTCGCTCTCCTGCTGGTCGCAGGCCCCGGCCTCGCCAGGGCCGAGGATCTGTCCAAACTCGACCTCACCGGCGACTGGTACGTGCTGGTGCACTACAAGGACAGTCGGTCCGAGGACAAGTCGATCACCAAGTTCAAGGATTTCGCCTGGTCGATCGAGGCCGGTGAGAACAAGCTGACCATCCAGAGCTATCCCTACGTCGTATTCGACAAGGGGTCCGAGGAGCTTCGGCGTTTCGCGATGCGCTCCCATCAAGTCTGGCAACCGGAGGGCGGAGTCCTGGATGCGTTGCGCACGAATCTGGATGTGGCTTCTCGCGCCATGAAATCCAAGAGGCTCAAAGGGAATCACGAGAAGGGCTTTGCATCGCCTCCACCGATGGGTTCGGGTGGGGCCATGACGATGAGTTTCACCCAGATCTGGAAGATCGCCTTTTTGCCGGAGAAAGTGCGCATCCTGGTGACGGACTCGCTCTCGGGCGGGAGCGAAATGCTAGGTGAGATGGAGGAGGCGATCATCTACGAGATCACCGAGAAGACCCCTGAAGGAGATCTGATCGGTCGCTATTCCGAGGACACGAAGCAGGGCAGCCTACGCCTGATTCGGTCCAAGGAGCGCCGGGTCGTCAAGTAGCTCCCATGGGCGAGCACCACCAGATACGCAGGGCTTCTCTCGCAGACCGCACTGAAGTGTTGCGGCTCTGGTTGCAGTTGATCGAGTACCACCGCGCGCTCGGTTCCGATCATCCGCCCGCCTCTGAATTGTTACGGACGTTGAAGTCGGAGATTCAGCGCGGCATTCAGAATCCCGCATGTTTCATCCTGGTGGTCGAGTGTGAGCGACGGATTGACGGTTTTCTCTTCGCCGAATCCGAGATCCCGGGCAACGCCGCCCTGCGCTCGTCGGCGGTTTCCTGGATTCACGAACTCTTCGTGCGCGAGGAGCAGCGTCGGCTGGGTCTGGGCAGCGCACTCGTGGAATACGCTCGGGACTCCCTGAAGGACTTCGACACAGCGGGAATTGCGGTCAGGGTCGAGAGCGCGAATCTCGAGGGTCAGCGGTTCTGGGAACGGCATCGTTTCGTGGAGCGCTCGCGTGTGCTCGAGTTGCCCAGCACCTGAGAGACGCTTCGTGACGCGTTTGCGAGTCCCGGCACCTGCTGGTGCGGGTCGGAACGGCTGGAGAAGGTGGGCCAGTGGGGGCGGGCCTTCCGGCGGGCTGCTAATCTGCTGCGCGCCATGAACCCCCTAGCTACACAACTCAACGAACAGATCCAGTCCGCGTGTCCAACCATGTTTTCGCTGCTCTCGGAGCGCGGACGCGCGCTCTATTTCCCCAAGGGCATCCTCTCGCAATCGGCGGAGGCTCGCGAAAAGGCTCATCGCTTCAACGCGACGATCGGCGAAGCCACTGAAGACCACGGTCCGATGGCGCTCGCTGCGGTGCTCGAACACTACTCGGGCATCAGCCCGGCCGAAGCCGTGCGTTATGCCCCGGCGGCTGGAAAGCCGGAGTTGCGCAAGGCTTGGCGCGAGAAGCTGCTGCGCGAGAATCCCAGTCTGTCAGGGGTTACTTTTGGCACGCCGGTCGTAACCCATGCGATCACCCACGGGCTCTCGCTCGTCGGCGACCTGTTCGTGGATCCCGGTGACCGCATCGTCCTGCCCGACAAACTCTGGGGAAACTACCGCCTCACCTACGAGGTGCGACTCGGCGCAAAGGTGGAGACCTTTCCCACCTACGATGGCAGTGGCTTCAACGTGGCCGGATTGCGCGAAACACTCCTGGCCGGTTCGGGCAAGAGCATTGTGTTGCTCAACTTCCCGAACAATCCGACCGGCTACATGCCGACGCGAGCCGAGGTCGAGGGCATCCGAGATGCGGTCATCGAGGCCGCAACTGCTGGACAGAAGCTGCTCGTGGTTTGTGACGATGCCTATTTCGGTCTGGTTTTCGATGACGCTGCGATTCAGGAGTCGCCGTTCGGATTGCTTTCGAACATCCACGAGAACGTGCTGACCGTGAAGCTCGATGGTGCGACCAAGGAGTTGTTCGTCTGGGGCCTGCGATGCGGTTTCATCACGTTCGCACCGCCGGTGACGGGTGATCCCGAAGCCGCACTCGCCGCACTCGAGAAGAAGGTCATGGGAGCGATTCGCGGTGGGATCAGCAACTGCACACATTCTTCGCAGAGCGTCGTGCTGGCCGCATTGCGATCACCGACGATTGATGCTGAGCGCCGCGAGAAATTCGAGATCCTGAAGGCGCGTGCGCTCGAGGTACGGGAGGTCTCGCTTCGCGAGGCTTACCGCGATAGCTGGGACATCTACCCGTTCAACGCCGGCTACTTCATGTGTGTCGACGTGAAGGGTGTCGACGCCGAGAAGCTGCGCCTCCACTTGCTGGAAAAGTATGGCGTGGGTTTGATCGCAATCGGCGCCAGCGATATTCGCGTAGCGTTTTCGTGTCTGGAGAAGTCCGAGATCGAACCGCTCTTCGATCTTCTGCATCAGGGCATTCAGGAGTTGCAGTAGAAAACGCGCGCTTTCAGCAAAGCGTGTTTCTCTCAGAACAGACGCGTCCGCAGCCGATCGCCAGCCTCGAGCAGACGCTCACAACTATCCGGCGCGAAAAGACTCGATAGCACCTCGTAGTGCTGGTGCGCGCATGGATGCGACAGGTCGTCGGCATGTGGCAGATAACGCAACCATCCGTTGCCGATGCCCACGACGCTTCCGATCGTCGACGGAAGACTGCGCGCCTTCCAGTCGAGTCCGACCCGGGTCGTCGGTTCGACCGGAAGCGCGAGTAGGGCAGCTTCGCCAACCCGCAGCACCTGGATCTCGACATCAAGCCGCCGCTTGCCGCCGACGAAAAAGGGTGCAGATTTGTCTCTCACGTACTCCCGGACTCGAGCGATCCGTTCGCGCGCTTCCCTGACCGGAAGAGTCGCGACCAGGTGATCTGCCGCGTTCCACAGCGATGCCAGACGCGGTACTTCGTCGACGTCCACGCCGAGCAGCGCCGCGATCTCTTTCTTGCGTTCAGTGAATTGCGCGCGTTCTTCGTCGGGTGAAAGATCGCCGAGATGAAGCATGAGCGGCACTTCAGCGGTGGCCGCGTCTACGGGTGCATCGACTGGAACGGCATCGTCGAGCGCGGCCAGCACGCTGTCTGCGACTTCAGCTCCCAAGACGCGGACGCCATCGTGACCGACCCCGATGCTCTGGCCGGAAATCGCGATGTCCATCAACCCCCGCGTGCGGGGATCGATATCGGCGTGTGCACCGAGCAGGAAGGGCGCGATCGCGCCGGTCTCCGATTCGATGCGCGCCGCCGCAAGTCCAGCCCAATCCGGGGAGAGGTCGAGATTGTCGTGCCCGAGAACCGTTCCGTGACAAGCGTGTTGGAACAGGACCGCCATCGGCGCTCCGCGCGCATCGACAACCCTGAGAACCCCAACCTGGGAGTCGACGGGATCATCGGCAACGCGCCGGTTGCGGCCGATCGGGGCCCGGCCGGTCGACCAACCGAAGCGGGCCGGGCGCCGTTTCTGCCAGGCCAGTCGCGCGGCTTCGACGATTCCGTCCATCATCGGAGCCACGTGCTCGGGCAGTTCGCGCCCGGAGTTGAAGTCAGCCAGTCCTGTCTCGGGACCCGAGTGAGTATGGGTGCAGGCGACCAGCACTCTGTGTACGGGAACACGGGTCGACTGCTCGATCTGCCTGCGGAGAAGCTCCGCCTGGCCGGGTCCCATGAGGCAGAGATCGGCAGAAACAATAATGATTCCGGTATGTTGCGGGTCTTCCGGGGAAAGGAAGAGGGCTCGGGTGAAGAGCGGCTGAGCGACGTTTCGGGCCGCCCCCACCCGCGCTCCATAGCCCATCAGCTCCACACCGATCGAAGGTGTGATTTCTTTGCGTGCAACTCCGGCCAGCAAACTACCGACTCAGAAACGGAAAGTGGTCAAGTTGCGTCGCTCTCGCGTAAGAATAACAGGGTACATTTCTCTTGCCTGGCAGGGCACTATAGGCCATCCATTCTGTCTGACCTGGTCAATTCTGGTCGCGAGAAGACGCATTACCGCATTCCACTGCGGCGATGGTGGTGTCTGGTCTGGGTAGACCTGGCCAGGTGGAAACAGAGGGTGCTTTGATCGTTCGTAGAAACACGAGAGAAAATTCTCGCATGGTGGGTGGCCCACTGGCGTGGATTCCGTTGCTCGGGCATCGCCCCGTTTTCCTGGCGGTGGCTTTGGGTGTCTTTGCGTTCTGTGCCCTGTTTTCCTACCTCGTGCTCGACGGTGAGGATCGGGCCGCCGATCCCGCTGCAGCCGCCGCAGGTGAGCCCTTCCGGTCCGAGAATCCGTTGGTCGAACAGATCGCCTTTCCGTCCGAGAATTCGAAACCCCCCGAAGTACCCGTGCGTTCTTCGGAGCTGGACGTCGTGACGGGTCGCGTAACCGCCGGCGGTTCGATCGCCAGCTCGCTGGCCTCCATGGGAGTTCCCGCGGGAACCGTGCACACGATCGCCGAGGCGATGAGACCCGTATTCGATTTCCGCGGAGCGCATGCGGGTGACTTCTTCGCACTGATTCGCGATGACCGCGGCGAGATCATTTCATTCGAGTTTCAACGTGGCCGGCGCAAGATTTACCGGGTCGAAGCCAATTCCGAAGGCATGCTTGCGGCGAGTGAAGCCAAGGTCCCTCTCGAACGACGCGTGGTGCAGCTCGGTGGCGTCATCGATAACTCACTATCGAAGGCAGTCCTCGGCCTGGGTGAGCACTGGAATCTGGTTCAGAGCTTTGCCGACATCTTCGTCTGGGACGTGGACTTCTCTACGCAATCACGACCTGGCGACGAATTCCGACTGGTATTCGAAAAGTTCTACGATCGCGATGGCTTCGTGCGCTACGGGAAGATCCTGGCCGCCGAGTACCGCGCTGCCCAGCGAACTTTCGTGGCCGTGTACTTCGAAGACGATGAAGGTGAGGGGAACTACTACACCCCGGATGGGAACTCCGTTCGGCGACCTTTCCTGCGCGCTCCCGTCCACTACACACGAATCAGTTCTCGATACTCGAAATCCCGACTGCACCCGATCCTGAAGATCCGTCGACCCCACGAAGGCATCGACTACGCCGCACCAACCGGAACGCCGGTTTGGGCCGTAGCCGGTGGCGAGGTCAGTTTCGTAGGCTGGAGTGGGGGCTTCGGCCGCCTGGTGAAGATCCGTCACAACAACGGGTACACCTCGTACTACGGCCACTTGTCGCGTTACGCCAAGGATCTCAAGCGTGGAATGCGTGTGGAGCAGAAGCGTGTGATCGGCTATGTCGGAAAGACCGGTCTGGCGACGGGTCCGCATCTCGACTACCGCTTGAAGTACGCGGGGCGTTTCCAAGACCCGAGCAAGGTCAAGTTCCCGATGGGCGAGCCTATCTCCGTGAAGGCACGAGAGCGTTTCGAGGAAACAAAGCAGTCGCGACTCGCTGAGCTACGCGATGCACAGCCGCCGCTGGTACTCGAAGCGGCTATGTAGCCGCCGCGGGTTCGTCCCGCGCTACGCACAACGCCACGATCGCGTCACCCTCCACGTTTGCCATGGTGCGAACCGTGTCGAGGAAGCGGTCGATCGTCAATAGGAAACCCACGGCTTCGCCGGGTAGACCGACGGACTCCAACACCACGATCACCGTGACCATACCCGCCGACGGGATGCCCGGCGCACCGATGGCCGTCGCCATTGCGACCAGGAAGACCACCAACTGGGCTCCGATGGAAAGCTCGATGCCGTAGATCGTCGCGACGAAAACAGCTGCGATTGCCTCGTAGAGTGCGGTGCCGTCCATGTTTACCGTGGCGCCCAGCGGCAAGACGAAACTCGACACGCGTCGGGGTACGCCAAGGTTCTCTTCCACGCAACGAGTGGTTACAGGCAGGGTGGCGGCGCTCGAACTCGTGGTGAAAGCGACTGCCAGAGCCTCGCGGATCGCGCGCAGCAACTCCAGAGGGCTCACGCCCGTAAACCACCAGGCGACGAGCGGCAGCGTCACCGCCGCGTGAAAGAGCGTGCCGCCGAACACGACCAACGAGAACGCGGCAAGATGTTCGACGATCTGGGCGAGCGGTACTGTGCTGATCAGATGCCCGACCAGGGCAAAGACACCTACCGGCGCCAGGCGTATGAACCAGCCGATGATGTGCATGACCGCGCCATAGAAACCGTCGATGGTGTCGACCGCCGCCCGCCCGCGTTCGCCCATCTGTGCGAGTGCGATGCCGAGCAGGATCGCGACGAAAACGATCGGCAGGATGCGACCATTTGCGAGCGAATCGAACGGATTCGTCAGCACCTGGTACACCGTGGTGAGCAGGAACTCTCCGAGGTCGGGCCCGGCCGCGGACTGTTCCGCGCGCTCCAACACGCTACCGCGGAAGAACTCGCTCTCGAGTAGACCGGAATCCGCACCCGGCTGTACCAGGTTCACCAGGACCAGGCCCGTGATGACGGCCAGGGCCATCGTCAACAGATAGAGCCCCAGCGTGCGGGCACCGATCCGACCCAGTTCCCGAGCACTGCCCATGCTCGCGATGCCGTGCGAAATCGAAAGCAGTATCATCGGTGCGATCAGCATCTTCAGCATGAAGATGAACACTCGCCCCACCGGCTTCATGACGGTGCCTACTTCGAGCAGTTCGCGATTGAAGACGATCAAGCCCAGCGCCACACCGAGGCCTGTACCGATTGCGATCTGCCAGTTCAACGAGATCCGGGCCGAAAGGCAGAAGATCGCGAAGGTCGCGGTGAAGGCGAGGTAGGCGGAGTTCAGCTCGCCCAGGAAAATCAGCACGGCAGTGAGTGCCAAGCCGGCCGCGATCGAAAGGCGCAAAGTGGTTGTGCTCAACGGTGCGGAAGTATAGCAGCCAGATCGTTTACACTAGCGGACAATGCACACAGAAATTTTCGAACAGCTGGCTCGGGAACTCGCGGAGCGAGACGGCGATCTGCCTGCCCGACTGCGGGACACTCGCCAGGCGACAGAACATCTGCGCGAGATCTCCGTGAGCGCGGTTGACGCATTCCGTCGACGTGCCCAGGAGTTAGGCGCGCATCACCTGACGCATCTGGAAGTCTCGCCAGTAATCCCCGACGAAAAGCACGTCGACTGCGTCTCGTTCCGCGTGCAGCGCGGCCGGCTCGCCGTTCAATGTGTGGGGATTGCGGCGGAAAAGGGCAAGGTTCGGCTGGTCGGACCGTTCAAGAAGGGCAAGCCCGAAGGCCCGTGTGCGGATCTTCCGCTGCGCGGCAGCGAGGTCGAAAATGCGCTCGAGGAGCGAATCGTCGCCCTGATCCGAGAGGCTACGGCCGCTTGAGCGACGCTCTTCGCGTGCGCGTCGGCAGTCGGAACCCCGCCAAGCTCTCGGCAGTTCGGCTCGGCTTGGCGGCTTTCTATCCGCGCCTGGAGATCGAATCCGGCGATGCGGAAAGCGGTGTGGACGAGCAACCCATCGGTTTCTCGGAGATTGTCGAGGGAGCCCGGAATCGAGCTCGCCTTAGCTACGCCCGGGGAAACTGCGAACTCGCCGCCGGCATCGAAGACGGACTCGTACCCCTTTCGGAGGTTCCGACGGGGTTCATCAACATCGGTTGCTGTGTGCTATTTGACGGGAAACGCGAAGGGGTCGGCTTCACAGCCGGCTTCGAGTACCCGCCCGATTGCGTCGGTCCGGCGACTCGTTCGCCTCGCAAACCGATCGGGGGCGTGTTCGATGCGAGCTATTCCCCACCCGCCGGGTTCGATGATCCGGGCACGGGAGCGGGCAATATCGGCCGTCTGACCGGAGGCCATCTGACCCGAGCGGAATACGGAGCGCAGGCAGTGACCTGTGCTGCGCTGCGCTTCTTGCACCCAGACCTCTATCCCGAGGTATCGCCATGACCATGACCCGCGAAGACCCGACTCTGGCTCAGCCGCTGGAGAATCCGGATCAACTGCTCGAGTTCTTCCGCCATGGAGAGAAGCCACCGGCCCGTTGGAAGCTCGGAACCGAGCACGAGAAGCTCGGACTCTATTCCGACACCCTGGAGCCGGTTCCCTACGAGGGAGAACGGGGTATCGGCGCTCTTTTCGAAGTGCTGCGTCGTGACCACGGATTCTCGCCGCTACTCGACGAAGGAAAGTTGTTAGGTTTGGAGCGAGACGGAACCAGTATTACGCTGGAACCGGGTGGCCAGCTCGAACTATCGGGTGCGCCGCTGTCGACCCTGCACGAGACGTGCAAGGAGTTCAATGACCACATTGCCCTGCTGAAGCACGTATCAGAACCTTTTCGGATCGTTTGGCTCGGTCTCGGAGTGCGGCCGATCGCGCCGATCGAGCGCACTCCGAAAATGCCGAGAGGTCGCTATGCGATCATGCGCGAGTATCTCGGGAAGCGAGACGAGCTCGGCCTACACATGATGCATGCCACCGCAGGCGTGCAGGCGAACTTCGATTTCGAGTCCGAAGCCGACGCCGCCGACAAGCTGCGCGTCGGCCTTGCCGCGTCCCCGATCTCGACAGCATTGTGGGCGAATTCGAGCATCAGTGAAGGCGAGCCAAACGGCTATGAATCGCAGCGTGCATGGGTGTGGCGCAAGACGGATCCCGATCGCTGCGGATTTCTGCCGTTCGCCTTCGAAAAGGGATGGGGCGAAGGCACGGTGTATTCGCGTTACACCGAGTGGGCACTCGATGTTCCGATGTATTTCATCGTGCGCGAGGGCACGCACCTGCCGACGCGCGGGTTGACGTTTCGGCATTTCATGGCCGAGGGATTCGAAGGTCACTCGGCGATACTCGCCGACTGGAATGTCCACTTGACCACATTGTTTCCCGAAGTTCGACTCAAGCGAGTGATCGAAACACGCGGTACCGATGCCGTACCTCCCGGACTGGTTTGCGCACTGCCGGCGTTCTGGAAGGGTCTGTTCTACGACGCGGGCTCGCTGGCCGCCGCCCGCCAGCGACTGGATAACTGGACTTTCGAAGAAGTCGACGCACTGCACGCGGAGGTGGCGCGAGTTGGACTCAAGGCGCAGGCGCCCGACGGTTTGGTCGCAGCTGTAGCGCGCGAACTCGTCGATATCTCGGCTGCCGGTCTGAAGCGACTGGGCGCAAAGAGTCGCTCCGGAGAGGACGAGAGCCTGTTTCTGGAACCCATCTACGCGATTCTGGACCGTGGAACCAGCCCTGGCAGGAATCTCCTGGATCGCTGGGAGGGTTCCTGGAAGCGGCGGATTGAACTGCTGGTCGAATACGCCCGGTACTGATCCGTCTGAATTGCAGGAGGCCGGAGATCTCCGAGGAATTTCTCTTGTAACAACGCGTAATTGCGCCGTTTGTGTCGGTTGACCCGACACCGGAGACTCGGATAGGCTACACACCGACTGACCCGCTGGCGCAGCACTGCTCAAACTGGGCGTTGCCGGCCGGCATTCCGTTGCAGGAACTAGCCCCCGGCGATCGCCCGGGTGGATTTCGGACAGTATTGGGGAGGAGAAAAAATGACTCGCACCGTTCGCACGATCATGATTTTTGGCCTGGCGGTTTTCGCGCTCAGCTTTGCTTTCGACGCCGCGGCACAGAGCGCTGCTGACGCCAAGCGCACGCTCAAAGTTGGGAAGAAGTTCTACATCGAGCCCGGCATGATGGAAGTCAAGCTCATGGCAATGCGCGGCACACTCATGATGACCGGTAGTGTCGCGAGCGAGGAATTGAAGGCGAAGGCGGAAGAACTCGCCTCCGGCCAGAAGGGCATCAAGGAAGTCCGCAATCGCATCATCGTTCGTCCGCCGGAGGAAGCCAATCCGACCGATGACGAGATCCTGGCCAAGATCGAAAAGGCCATCGAAGACGACGAAGAGCTGATGCGGGCCCGCCGCAAGCTCGAGTTCACCGTCACGGAAAAGAACGTGATGGTCAAAGGCAAGCTCAAGGACTACTCGCAAGCGGGTTCCCTGATCTCTGAGATCCGCAATATTCGCGGGGTCCAGTCGCTGGATTACAAGAAGCTCAAGTACTGAGCATTCGCGTCTAGCAGAAATTCTCGAGGAACCGCCGCTCCGGGCTTCCGGAGCGGCGGTTTCGTGCCTCTGGGGGCTGAACACATCACCAGGGGCCCTTGACCGCGGCCCTTCCGGTCCTAGCCTTGGCCAGTATCGTGAGTGAAAACGGCGACTTCAGCATCGAGATCGGGGGCGAGACCGTCTCCGTCCCCAGGGAACTACCTCTGCTGCCGGTTCGGAATACCGTCGTGTTCCCCGGCGTCACGCTGCCCTTGAATGTCGGCCGCTCTCGCTCTCTGGCGGCGGTTCAGGCGGCGTCGCGTTCGGGCGGTCTACTCGCCGTTCTACCGCAACGCGCAGCCGATACCGAAGAGCCCGATCAGGCGGAGCTGTTCGAGTACGGCACGGTGACCAAGATCATTCACGTCGCCGACACCGGTAACGGCCTTTCGGTGGTCGTCCTCGGCCTTGCGCGCATCCGCGTCGAGGAATTGATCGAGGCCGAAGGCTACCGGGCGGTGAATGTCGACCTTCCCGAAGATATGTTCGATCAGACGCCGGAGGCCGAAGCCGCCCGCCGCACCGTGCAACGACTTGCGCGCGAACTGGTCGAATTGCGGGACGATCTGCCCAACGAAGCGATCGAGGTTCTCGACCGGATCGATGACTCCGCGCGACTCGCCGATCTGATCGCGTTCAATAGCAACCTGCCGCTCGACGAGAAGGTCGAACTGCTCGCGCAACCCGACGTGCTCGCCCGTCTGCGAGTGCTCATGAGCTATCTGGTGCGCGAGATCCGCATCGCGCAGGTCAGCAAGAGCTTTGCGGAACGTGCGGCCGGTGAGATCGACCACGGCCAGCGCAAGAAACTGCTCCGGGAACAACTGCGGAAGATCCGGGAAGAACTCGGCGAGGCCGACGAGCAGGTGGCAGAAGGCGACGAATTGCGCACGCGTCTGGAAGACGCCGAACTACCCGAGGATGTGTACGACGTCGCGGAGCGCGAAGTCAATCGCATGTCGGGCATGCCTTCGCACTCGCCTGAGCGTTCCGTCTCGCGCTCCTATGTGGAGTGGATTCTCGATCTGCCATGGGCAGCCGAGACCGAAGACAACCTCGATCTGCCGCACGCACGTCGGATTCTCGATGAAGATCACTACGGGTTGGAAAACGTCAAGGAACGCGTCCTGGAGTATCTGGCGGTGCGCCACCTCGTCGACGATCCCAAGGGCCCTATCCTGTGCTTCGTTGGACCACCGGGGGTGGGCAAGACCTCTCTGGGCAAGTCCGTCGCGCGAGCGATGGGTCGCAAATTCGTCCGGGCATCGCTGGGTGGCGTGCGCGACGAGGCCGAGATTCGCGGGCATCGCCGCACGTACGTAGGTGCGCTTCCCGGCCGCGTGATTCAGAGCCTGAAGACGGCGGGGACCCGCAATCCCGTATTCATGCTCGATGAGATCGACAAGGTTGGGACCGACTACCGAGGGGATCCGTCCTCTGCGTTGCTCGAAGTACTCGACCCCGAACAGAACGGCACGTTCTCGGACCACTACCTGGATCTGCCATTCGATCTTTCCAAGGTCCTGTTCATTGCGACCGCGAACCGCACCGACACGATTCCACCGCCCCTGCTGGACCGCATGGAGCTGATCGAGTTACCCGGTTACACCGCGCGCGAGAAGCAGCGCATCGCGCGAGACTTCCTCGTGCAGCGTCAGCTCGAAGGCCATGGGCTGGATTCGTCGGACGTGACGCTTTCGGATGAGGTGATCGCCGCGATCATAGATGGCTACACACGGGAAGCCGGTGTTCGCAATCTGGAACGCAATATCGCCGCGCTCGTGCGGAAGTCGGCCCTCAAGATCGCCGAAAACCAAGCTGCCCCCGAGATCACCCCGGATGATCTCGCCAAGCTCCTGGGACCGCCCCCGTTTGAACGCGAGATGGCGGAGCGCTTCGATCGCGCCGGAATTGCCACGGGCATGGTCTGGACGCCGATCGGCGGTGACATCGTCTTCACAGAGTCGGCCCGGATGCAGGGGAAACCCGGCCTCAACCTCACAGGTCAGCTCGGCGACGTGATGCGCGAATCCGCTGAGACGGCCCTCTCCTATCTGCGCAGTAACGCCGAGCAACTCAAGATCGATCCCACTGTATTCGAGAAGAATCAGATCCACATCCACGTTCCTGCGGGCGGTATCAGCAAGGACGGTCCTTCTGCGGGGATTCCGATGCTGATTTCCCTGACCAGCCTGCTCACCGGTCGTCCCGTTCGCGGTGACGTCGCAATGACCGGCGAGATCACACTGCGCGGCCAGGTTCTGCCCGTCGGCGGGATCAAGGGCAAGGTGCTTGCAGCGCATCGCGCGGGTATCAAACACGTGATCATGCCCCGCCGGAACAAGATGGATCTCGAAGAAGTTCCGGCCGAGGTCCGCGAAGCCATAACGTTCTCTTTCGTGGATCATTCGATCGACGCGATCAAAGAGGCCATTCCCCAAGTTGGCTGAAAACCCGCCGATCGTTCCCGCGCCCGGGGTATCGGGTGTGGAGTTGCTGCGGCTGTCGCGTTCCGACCGCGCGGCCGCCAAGCGAAAGCTCCGGGAGTTGTCTCCCGAGGTTCAGGCGGTGGCTTGCATCGAGCTTCGTCCGGCTATGCGCGGCGATTTCCTGATGCTGGTCGACAATCCGGAGAAGGTCGTCCCGCACCTGCCCGAAGCCGAGTTTGCACACACGGTACTGGCGGGTGGTCTCAACGAAAGCGCGTGGCTGCTCGAGATCGCCCGGCCCGAGCAACGGGTTGCGTGTATCGACCTCGATTGCTGGGACCGTTACGACCTGGATCTCGGCAAGTTTCGCGAGTGGGTCGATGCACTCATCGAAGCGGGCCGCGCGACGCTGGCCCGCGCACTCGAGGAATTCGATCTGGCCACCTGGATCCTGATGGTGCACGACGAGTGCGAAATTGTTGTCGTGGGCAAGGAAGACGAGCCTCCAACGGGCTATTTCACTCCGGATGGCGTCGTCTATTTCAGCGCACCCGAGGGTGCGCCCATGCATCGCATGCACGAGCTGACGCAAGCGGCCTGGCAGCACAATCAGCCTCAGTACTGGCGATTGGTCTACGGCTGCCTGTTCGAGACGATCTCCGGTTGTGAAGAGGACTCCCTGCGCTGGCGTACGAACCGGCTCCAGGATCTCGGCTTCCCGGATCGCGAACAAGCAATGCGCGCCTACCGTCCGCTGACGGTTGAACACGTCGAAGAGTGGGCGGTGCCCGACAGCGACGATGCACTGGCACAGAGTTTCGATATGCCGCGACAACTCGACGGAACCCTGATCGCAGAGGCGCTCTCCCGGCTTCCCGAATCACGAGCGGTCGATGTTCTCGGCTACATCCTGGCCGTGGCCAACTCACTCGCAGTTGCCGATGACTTGCCGCTATCTGATCCCGATTCGATTCCCGGCGCGCTCAAGAAGGCGGTTGGCGGTATTGAATCCGGCTTGCGGGCTCTCTCGACAGCCCGCAATCGCGCGCCGCACGAAGTTCTCGACCGGTCTGCGCCCCTGGACCTGTTCCGGGTCGGTGCCAGTCTCGATCCGTCACTTCGCCCGGCGCCGAAATCGACCTCGCAGTAAGATTCTCCCTGGTTCTAGCCGAAAAGAGCTGGAGATCAGCTCAATGACACAGAACCTACCCCTCGACCATGCCCGCCTCCCCGACTGGCTGCACGCCGTGCTGGTGGTCGCATTCGGCGCGGCGACAGTCGCAGGCATTCAGTTCTTTGCGGACACAGGCGCGGGGCGAGTCGATTTGCTGCTGCTCGGCGGCAGCCTGGGGGCGCTGGTGGTCGCGGGTCTCTGGATTACGGCACTCGGCCTACGACGTTCCACAGCCTGGGGGATCGCCCTGTGCTCGGCCATCTTGATCCCGTACCTCAATTTCGTGATCGCCAGCATCTACGTACGCAAATACTGGAGTGAAGGTGGGCGCGCCCCGGCGCTCATCGCGATCGCCGGAATGGTCCTGCAGACTCTCGCTTCCATCAGGCTGCTCTTCGCGAGCCAGCCGCCCGCGATCTAGGGAACCTCTGCACAGGGAGGCTGCGGCTGCGAAGCGCGATGCATCCGCCTGCGCTGCGTCGCGCGACCCTCTGCAGATCTACGGATCTGCGATCGGATCACGCTTCTTGCTCAGGCGGCGACTCCCGCTTCTCGCTC
>JAAELY010000048.1 GCA_024226335.1 bacterium | reverse complement strand
GCAGATAGGAAGTTCGGCGCTTCAGGCTTTCGTGTGGGTTGATTGAAGAGAGTCTGGATAGAGATCCAGGTCGGCCAGATGGAAGTAGATGGCATTGTGGAAGCGCTGGCGATTGCGGTACCCGCATGCCTTCCGCTTGATCCACTGGATCTTCGAGTTGAGCCCCTCGCTCCGAGCGTTGGTGACGTTGGTCGTCGCTGCATTGATCACGCCGTCCCAGTAGTACTTGATCAACCGAGCCACGCGCTTGATGGGCTCCAGACGAGACCGGATCGCCCAGGCGTACCAGCCCTTCCATGCCCGTTCCGCCCAGCCTCGGCGAATATAACCCCAGAGCATCATGGCGGACTCCTTGATCGCCCAGGCACGAGCCACACGCAGCTGGCTATCGCGACGCGGAGCAAACCCTTCCCATCGCTGTGTACTCATCCGATCCGGGTTCGTAAGCCACAGATACTTCGTCTTCTTGAGTCGACCGTCTCCCTCTCGAACGAGCTCTCGGTTCTCCGCTCGCCGCACCTCGTCTACGGCCCGGCCGAGATGTTGCGCAATGTGGAACTTGTCGAACACGATCCGTCGATCCGCATCGGGAACGTGCTCGCGGGTTGAAGAGATATACGGCGCCCACATGTCCATCGCGACCGATTCAAGTCTCGCGCAGCCTCTCGGGCCGAGATCTGCGTAGAAGGCACTCAGCGTTTGCTTCTTGCGCTCGTCGCCGATCCAGAGCACGCGATTGCGATCAAGATCGTTCACCACCGTGATGTACTCGGCCCGCTTGCGGAACGACGTCTCGTCGACTCCGATGCGGCGCGGTCGCTGTTTCTTCCTTCGAGCCAGTCCTCGGCGAACGGCCCGGTCCTGGATCCCCGCCACCTGGTCCCAACTGAGAGAAAGCTGACGCGCGACCGCCGAGAAGCTCGCTTCCTTCAGCCAGTCGATGACGAGCGCTTCGAACAGCGCCGTGAAGCGCGACTTTGGATCCGACCACGGGACCGCGATCTGGACGACTCCGTGCTCATCACACTGAACTCGAGGAACGTCCGCTACGAGAATCGTGCGATACTGCATCGTGTCCAGATGACGCCAGCGCCGCTCGCGGGAGTCGTAACGAGATCCTTGGCCTTGACACTTCGGGCAAAGAAGAGCCGCGTCGGGACCCATCTCCACCGACACGACGACGGCCTGCTCTTCATCCAGACGGAGTGTTACTTCCGTCACGCGCCATGGATCTTCGATGCCCAGGAGTCGCGCATAGAGCGTTCGATCTTGCATCGAGACACTGTACCGACCACAGGGAACCTCGATCCAACCCGCAATCCGCGTCGGTTCGCGCCCCTATCGGACCCACACAAAACCCGGAAGAGCCGAACTTCCTATCTGCCCTGTCGACGACCCAGTCGAGGGTCGGCCAGCTCGGCTGCATCGCGACGGAGTAGCGAAAGTCGCTCTCCGGACTTCTGTTCGGAAACCGCGTCTCGAGTTCGCGGGCGTCCTTCTTCACCCCGACGTCGATCCCCCGCAGATCCCGGGCCGGTACCGCGGTAGCCGACAGCCTCGCCTGCCGCACCGTGCCCTGACGGCTCAG